>NZ_JBJJMO010000003.1:0-186861 GCF_046231935.1 Pseudomonas sp. KCJK9111
ATGAGTTTGAGCATGATGCTGTGTCTATCAAACTCACTAAAACGCACAAGTTTAAGGCTGTGTCGTCTGTTTCAAAGTGTCATAAGTTAACTCAGCATATCGCAAAAGCAGACCAGCCAATCAACAACGTTGTTGCTGATAAATTTGTGATGATGGCTTTTGACGAGATGTTACAGCCTGACGACTTCTTCAAATTTCATGAAGTGCGAACAGAGTATAGAGTGTCTATCAGTCTTGTGAAAAACAGAAAGGTCATCAAAACAATCAAAGTGAATATGGGCTATTTAACGCTGATAACAACATCCAAGCAGTTTGACTATCAAGAGTGTGAAAGTCAGGAAAAGAAGGCCACAAGACCATCACTTTTTAACCCTGTGTATCGGGTCGATAACATAGAGTTCATGGCAACATTCAATGACAGCAAGAGCTATTATCGCGATGTAGTCGATATGCTCAAAATATAAAGAGTCTCGAAAGAGGCTTTTTTTGTGTCAATTTTCCGTTTTCCGTCCAGAGGATTAAAGGCCATGACGATTAGGCCCTTTTTCTGGCCTTTGCTTTTCATGCGAAGCATACCCCCAGATTGGCGAGCCACTGCACGCCCCAAGTTAGCCCGCTGGCGAGTGTTGCCAGTTATCCAAGCGGGTACAAGTCCCCGCTTGGATAACCGCCTTGATCAATTCGTTTGCTCTGCTTTCTGAGCCAGCAACGCTTGTACCTTCTGTGCGATTTCAGCGGGATTATTATTCCACTCTACATAGAGCTTGTCGTTCATCAAAAAATTGTTGCCCAGGATGGTTTCTTTGTCGCCATGGATCAGCGGCAGGAGCCGTTTGGTTCCACCCGAGATATCACCGTTCAGAACCGAGTTGATCTCTTGCTGTGGCCAAGCTTTACCAACTGATTTATCAGTCATCACTGCGATGACGTAACGCGATTTCAAAAGTGCCTTATTGATTGTCCCGATGAGGGAATCACCCCAGCCGATTTCTTTTGCATCATAAAATGCATGAATATTGAGCTTGTTTAGCTCGTTGTACAAAGGCTCGACAATTTCCGCTTTGTCTTCGGAGGCGTGACATAGGAATACGTCATACATCTGGTATTGCTCCTTAAGAGGCTTGATAAATTTTGGGGGGCTTGGATCATGCTTAGCCATTTTAAGGATAAGCTTTACGTATGTTGGATCATCATTACCTTTCACCATCGCAAGGAATGATAATCTGCCGTAAATATTACGCTTTAGCTTGCTGCCGTCGCCAGTAAGCTCAGCATCCTCGACTTTTAACCCTAGAATATCGATGTAGTATTTTCTCTCAGCTTCAACTGGGTTATCTATCCAGTGGTGGATTGCGGTTCTGAGTTTGTGCTTGTATTCCGCCGGGACATTGACTTTTTTATTTGTAATCAGCCCTGTTACTTCTTGACGGCTGTATTTTGACTGGAGCCTGCTTTTTTTGTCATTGATTTCAAAGCTTGCTCGCGAGAAAATATTGGCAAGGTCTTCCCCGATGATCGTATTGCCCTCGCTAATGTGAGCAATCTCTCGCGGAAACACTCGTTTGGCTGAAATGGTAATGTCGTCAGCATATCGGGAGTACAATAGGCGATGGCTTCGAATATGTTTGATTATTCGGTTGTCCAGAGTGCTCGCGACAATGTTGGAGACAATAGGGGAGGTGGCGGCACCTTGAGGCAAGTAGTTATTGAAGCAACAAATTTGGGCTATGACAGTTGCTACGTCGGGGTGCATTTCAAATGGCTTTGCTATGAAAACGGCTCGGACACGCCCGAAATTAATAGATCCAAAAAAGTCTTTGATATCGACGTTTAAAACCCAATTGGATTTCTTGTGAAGGTTGGCATTTTCCAGTATGCCACGCTTCTTGATGAAGCCCTGAACACATGACTTAAATTCAACATTCTCTTCGAGAAGCTTGGCGAGATTTTGTTGAATTACCCTTAAGCCTTTTTGAGGGACATCAATTTTTCTGAAGCCGCCCCGTTTTTTGGGCATTTCAAATGATTGGTATTTTAGATCATCTGCTCGTTTATAGCAGATATAAAGGAGATGCCCTTTTTTCACTTCCAGCAGTTCGCATAATGAATCAATGGAACTGAGTTTTAAAATAGAGCGTGAAGGGGGATTAAGTAGCTTCAAGGCTTTCTCCGGCCTGACTGCTACCGGAGTAGTAAGTAGCACCCCCCGCCATTTACCTTACGCCTCGCGAGACTCATAACATTGCGAATCATTAGTCTCAACGTCACTCACAGTAGCATATGTCCTTACATTAACGATGATTGCAGTGGTTGCACTGCATAGTTAAAGCTTGGAGGGGTGCTTCGAGCTTTATGCCTGAAATGCGGTCGGATGGCAATAGGACATTAGTCGATAGGCTGCCAGCACGCCTATTCTTGTCTATACAAGCTGGATGATTTCCTATCTTTGGCCCTAGCTGGTGCTGATACGCATCGTTGGCAGGAAGGACACGACCGGGCCAACCCACCCGCTCTAGCGGACGTGGTCGGGGATTTGGGCAGGAAAAATGAGAAAACGAAGTGAAAAAGGTAGATTTTTTGGATAGAAAAAGGGGTAGAAATTTCTTTCTACCCCTTCTCTAAGTCCTTGATTTACAAGGAAAATGATGGTGCCCCGAGGGAGACTCGAACTCCCACTCCTTTCGAAAACGGATTTTGAATCCGCCGCGTCTACCAATTCCGCCATCAGGGCGTGGCGCGCAGTATAGAGAGGTGCCGTCGGTCGGTCAATCGTCTTTCATGGTCAATTTTCATTCCTTGGGCTAAACTTCCCGGCCCTGCCGAACCGAACATCATCATGCGCGTTGCCGATTTCTCCTTCGAACTTCCCGATTCCCTGATCGCCCGCCATCCATTGGCCGAGCGCCATGGCAGCCGCCTGCTGGTGCTCGATGGGCCAAGCGGTGCACTCGAGCACCGGCAATTCCCCGACCTGCTCGGCTACCTGCGCCCTGGCGACCTGATGGTGTTCAACAACACCCGGGTCATTCCGGCCCGGCTGTTCGGCCAGAAGGCGTCCGGGGGCAAGCTTGAAATGCTGGTCGAGCGTGTGCTCGACAGCCATCGCGTGCTGGCTCACGTGCGTGCGAGCAAGGCGCCCAAAGTGGGCGCGGTCATTCTGGTGGACGGTGGTGGTGAAGCTGAAATGGTCGCGCGCCATGACACCTTGTTCGAGCTGCGTTTCACCGAAGAGGTGTTGCCGTTGCTCGACCGGGTTGGTCACATGCCGCTGCCGCCCTACATCGATCGCCCTGACGAAGGCGCCGACCGGGAGCGCTACCAGACGGTCTACGCCGAAAAGGCAGGTGCTGTCGCCGCCCCCACGGCGGGCCTGCATTTCGACGAAGCGCTGCTCGAGCAGATCGCCGCCAAGGGGGTAGAGCGGGCGTTCGTCACGCTCCACGTGGGGGCCGGCACATTCCAGCCAGTACGGGTCGACAAGATCGAAGACCACCACATGCACAAGGAATGGCTCGAAGTGAGCCAGGCTGTGGTCGACGCCATCGAGGCCTGCCGCGCCCGTGGCGGGCGTGTGATCGCCGTGGGCACCACCAGTGTGCGGTCGCTCGAAAGCGCTGCCCGTGATGGCCAGCTCAAGCCCTTCAGCGGTGACACCGATATCTTCATCTACCCCGGTCGCCCGTTCCACGTGGTCGATGCGCTGGTCACCAACTTCCACCTGCCCGAGTCCACGCTGCTGATGCTGGTCTCGGCCTTCGCCGGTTACCCCGAGACCATGGCTGCCTACGCGGCGGCGGTCGAGCAGGGGTACCGCTTCTTCAGTTACGGTGATGCCATGTTCATCACCCGCAATCCGGCGCCTCGCGGCCCCGAGGAGCAAGCATGAGTCGCACCTGCCGAATGTCCTTCGAACTGCTGGCCACCGACGGCAAGGCCCGTCGTGGCCGCATCACCTTCCCCCGTGGCACGGTCGAAACCCCGGCGTTCATGCCGGTGGGCACCTATGGCACGGTCAAGGGCATGTTGCCCCGTGACATTGAGGCCATTGGCGCCGAGATGATCCTGGGCAATACCTTCCACCTGTGGCTGCGCCCAGGCACCGAGGTAATCAAGAAGCACAACGGCCTGCACGATTTCATGCAGTGGAAAGGCCCGATTCTTACCGATTCCGGTGGCTTCCAGGTCTTCAGCCTGGGCGCCATGCGCAAGATCAAGGAAGAAGGCGTGACCTTCGCCTCTCCCGTGGACGGCTCCAAGGTGTTCATGGGCCCGGAGGAATCCATGCAGGTGCAACGCGACCTGGGCTCGGACGTGGTGATGATCTTCGACGAGTGCACCCCGTACCCTGCCGAGCACGACATCGCCCGTACCTCCATGGAGCTGTCGCTGCGCTGGGCCCAGCGCTCGAAGAACGCCCATGGCGACAACACCGCCGCGCTGTTCGGCATCGTTCAGGGCGGCATGTACCAGGACCTGCGCATGCGCTCGCTGGAGGGGCTCGAGAACATCGGCTTCGACGGCCTGGCCATTGGCGGTCTGTCGGTGGGTGAGCCCAAGCACGAGATGATCAAGGTGCTGGACTACTTGCCAGGGCAAATGCCGGCTGACAAACCTCGTTACCTTATGGGGGTAGGCAAACCGGAGGATCTCGTTGAGGGTGTGCGCCGCGGCGTCGACATGTTCGACTGCGTGATGCCTACGCGCAATGCGCGCAACGGCCACCTGTTCGTCGACACGGGGGTGATCAAGATCCGCAACGCGTTCCATCGCCATGATGAATCGCCACTGGATCCGACCTGTGATTGCTACACCTGCAGCAACTTCTCCCGCGCCTATCTGCATCACCTGGACAAGTGCGGCGAAATGCTCAGCAGCATGTTGAATACCATCCATAACTTGCGCCATTACCAGCGCTTGATGGCCGGTTTACGCGAGGCTATTCAACAAGGTAAATTGGCCGCCTTCGTCGACGCCTTCTACGCCAAGCGCGGGCTTGTTGTACCGCCCTTGGACTGACTGTCTGCATCCATTATTAAAATATTTGCATTAGGAGTGCACCCATGAGCTTCTTGATCCCCGCCGCATACGCGGACGCTGCAGCCCCTGCCGCCGGCCCCGCCGGTACTGGTTTCGAGTGGATTTTCCTGGTTGGTTTCCTGGTCATCTTCTACCTGATGATCTGGCGTCCACAGGCCAAGCGCGCCAAAGAGCAGAAGAACCTGCTGGGCAACTTGCAAAAAGGTGACGAAGTTGTCACCAACGGCGGTATCGCCGGCAAGATCGTCAAAGTGGCCGATGATTTCGTGGTGCTGGAAGTGTCCGACACTGTCGAGCTGAAGTTCCAGAAGGGCGCCATTGCCGCGACCCTGCCAAAAGGTACGCTCAAGGCTATCTGAGTTACCGGTTTCATTTTTCCAGTCGGGGCGCGCAACGCGCCCCGCGTCTTGAACGGGCGGCGTGATGCTGAACAAATACCCTCTGTGGAAATACGCACTGATCCTGCTGGTACTGGCGATCGGTTTCATTTATTCCGCTCCCAACCTCTACCCGGATGACCCGGCCGTGCAGATCAGCGGTGCCAGCTCGGCGCTGCAGGTCAACCAGGCCGATCTCGATCGCGTCAGCAAGGCGCTGGTCGATGCGAACATCGCAGTCAAAGGCGTGAGCCTGGGTGAGAAGGGCAGTGGCCTGATTCGTCTGACCAATCAGGAAGACCAGCTGCCCGCCAAGGATGTGGTGCGCAAGGCGCTGGGCGATGACTATGTCGTGGCGCTGAACCTGGCACAAACCACCCCGCAGTGGTTGCGCAATCTGGGCGCCAGCCCCATGAAGCTGGGCCTGGACCTGTCTGGTGGCGTGCACTTCCTGCTGGAAGTGGACATGGACAAGGCCATGAGCGCCCGCATGAAAGTCTACGAAGGCGAGGTCAAGACCTTGCTGCGCAAGGAGCGGGTCCGCTACCGCAGCCTGCCGCAGCAGGACGGCGGCATCATGCTCGGCTTTGCTGACAATGCTACACGCGAACAGGCACGCGCCCTGATCCGCAAGAATTTCAACGATTTCGACCTGACCACCACCGAGCGCAACGACCTCGCCGTGCTGCGTCTGGCGCTGTCTCAGGCGAAAGTGGCCGAGATTCGCGAATACTCGATCAAGCAGAACCTCACCACCGTGCGCAACCGTGTCAACGAGTTGGGCGTCGCCGAGCCGCTGGTGCAGCGCCAGGGCGCCAACCGCATCGTGGTCGAGCTGCCGGGTGTGCAGGACACTGCCGAAGCCAAGCGTATCCTGGGCAAGACGGCGAACCTGGAGTTCCGTTTCGGTGCCGAGCCGGGCGCGTCCAAAGCCACCACCGAAGTGTTCGAGTTCCGTGAAGGGGGGCGTTCGGCGCCCGTCGAGCGTGGCCTGATCATCACCGGTGACCAGGTGACCGACGCCCAGGCCAGTTTCGATGAGCATGGCCGCCCGCAAGTGAACATTCGTCTGGACGGGCATGGCGGCGAACTGATGAGCCGCGCTACCCGCAGCAACGTCGGTCGCAGCATGGCGGTGATCTTCATCGAGCAGAAGCCTGTCACGCGCTACGTGAAGCAGACGGTCGACGGTGTCGAGAAGGACGTTGCGGTCCAGAGCTTCCAGGAAGAGAAGAAGATCATCAGCCTGGCGACCATCCAGTCGCCGCTGGGTAGCCAGTTCCGTATCACGGGGCTGAACGGCCAGGGCGAATCGTCCGAGCTGGCTTTGCTGCTGCGTGCTGGTGGCCTGGCCGCACCGATGTACTTTGCCGAAGAGCGTACCATCGGCCCAAGCCTGGGTGCCGACAACATCACCAAGGGCATCGACGCCTCGCTGTGGGGTATGCTGTTCGTCTCGTTGTTCATCATTGCCATCTACCGCGGCTTCGGTGTCATAGCCACCATCGCCCTGGCGGGTAACATGGTGCTGCTGCTGGCCCTGATGTCGTTGCTTGGCGCCACCCTTACCCTGCCGGGTATTGCCGGTATCGTGCTGACCATGGGTATGGCGGTGGACGCCAACGTACTGATCTTCTCGCGTATCCGCGAAGAGCTCAAAGCCGGCATGTCGGTGCAGCGCGCCATCCATGAAGGTTTCAACCGCGCCTATACCGCGATCATCGACGCCAACCTGACCAGCCTGCTGGTCGGCGGTATCCTGTTCGCCATGGGTACCGGCCCGGTCAAGGGCTTTGCGGTCACCATGTCCCTCGGGATTTTCACCTCGATGTTCACCGCCGTCATGGTGACCCGCGCAATGGTCAACCTGACCTGTGGCGGGCGTGACATCAAGAAGCTGTGGGTTTGAGGGAGCTGCGATGAAAACCATCAATTTCATGGGCGTACGCAATGTCGCCTTCGGCGTCACCGTACTGCTCACCGTGCTGGCCCTGTTCAGCTGGTGGCAAAAGGGCCTGAACTTTGGCCTGGACTTCACCGGCGGCACGTTGATCGAGCTGACCTATGAGCGCCCGGCCGATCTCAAGGCGGTGCGGGCCGAGCTGGTCGAGTCGGGTTTCCACGAGGCGGTGGTGCAGAGCTTCGGTGCCACCACCGACCTGCTCGTGCGCATGCCGGGTGACGACCCGCAGCTGGGCAACAAGGTAGCCGCGGCCCTGCAGAAGGCAGGCGGTGACAACCCTGCCACCGTCAAGCGTGTCGAGTTCGTCGGCCCGCAGGTGGGTGAAGAGCTGCGTGACCAGGGCGGCATGGGCATGCTCCTGGCGCTGGGTGGCATCCTTATCTACCTGGCGTTCCGCTTCCAGTGGAAATTCGCTGTGGGGGCCATCATCTCGCTGATCCACGACGTGATCGTGACCCTGGGCATTCTGTCGTTCTTCCAGATCACCTTCGACCTGACGGTGCTGGCGGCGGTGCTGGCCATTATCGGCTACTCGCTCAACGACACCATTGTCGTGTTCGACCGGGTGCGCGAGAACTTCCGGGTCATGCGCAAGGCGTCTCTGATCGAAAACATCAACGTCTCCACCACCCAGACGTTGCTGCGTACCGTGGCGACTTCGGTGTCCACCTTGCTGGCCATTGCCGCCTTGCTGTTCTTCGGCGGTGACAACCTGTTTGGCTTCTCGCTGGCACTGTTCATCGGCGTCATGGCCGGTACCTACTCGTCGATCTATATCGCCAACGTGGTGCTGATCTGGCTCAACCTGAACAGCGAAGACCTGATTCCGCCGGCCAAGACCGAGGGTGTGGACGACCGTCCATGACCCACTGATGCTCCGCTTGGCGGACGAAAGGGCGCGAGTGTTGAACTCGCGCCCTTTTTTTTGCTCCAAGGCAAGGAGAAAGCGGGCCAAGTCCCGTATGTACGATCAGGAGGTTCACGTGAATAAATCAATGCTGGTGGGTGCGGTGCTAGGTGCTGTCGGTGTCACTGCCGGAGGTGCTGTGGCGACCTACAGCTTGGTGAACAAAGGGCCTGAGTATGCTCAGGTCACCGACGTGCAGCCGATCAAGCAGCAGGTCAAGACCCCGCGCGAAGTGTGCAAGGACGTGACCGTTACTCGCCAGGCGCCAGTCAAGGATCAGCATCAAATCGCCGGCACCGTGGTCGGCGCGCTGGCCGGTGGCCTGTTGGGCAACCAGATCGGCGGCGGCACTGGCAAGAAAATCGCGACCGTGGCCGGTGCGGTGGGTGGTGGTTATGCGGGCAACAAGGTGCAGGAGGGCATGCAGCAGCGTGACACCTATACCACGACCCAGACCCGCTGCAACACGGTCAATGACGTCAGTGAAAAAGTGGTGGGCTACAACGTCAAGTACACCATCGGCGATCAGGTCGGCCAGGTGAAAATGAATCGTGAGCCAGGGCCCACCATTCCAGTGGACAAAAATGGCAAGCTGATTCTCAGCGACGCGGGTCAGTGATCTTGCTGCCGGCGTTGGCCCTGTGCTGGCGCCACTGATGCATGGCTGGCAGGCATAAAAAAAGCACCCCGAGGGGTGCTTTTGTTTTCCTGCGTCAAACGTTCAACGCTTCATGCTTTCTGGCAGGTGCGGTTGGATGGCAGTCAGTACTGCCTTGAAGCACTTGATGTTGCCGGCGACGATGTGGCCTTTGTCGAGGAAGTCATGGCCGCCATTGAAGTCGCTCACCAGGCCGCCCGCTTCCTGAATCAGGAGCACGCCTGCGGCCATGTCCCATTCGGAAAGGCCCGACTCCCAGAATGCATCGAAACGGCCTGCAGCAACATAGGCCAGGTCCAGGCTCGCCGAGCCAGCGCGGCGGATGCCGGCGGTCTGGCCGATCAGGCTACGGAACATGCCCAGGTAGTTGTCCAGGTCGGCCATCTGGTTGTCCCGGAACGGGAAGCCGGTGCCCAGCAGGGCACCGTCCAGGCTGGTACGCGAGCTGACGCGCAGGCGGCGACCATTGAGCTGGGCGCCACGGCCACGGCTGGCGGTGAATTCTTCCTGGCGAACCGGGTCGACGATCACGGCGTGTTCGAGGCGGCCACGGTACTTGCAGGCGATGCTGACGGCGAAGTGCGGAATGCCGCGCAGGAAGTTGGTGGTGCCGTCCAGCGGGTCGATGACCCACAGGTAGTCCTTGCCTTCTTCGCCGGAGCCGGCGTGCAGGCCGGTTTCCTCGCCCAGGATGGAGTGGTTCGGGTAGGCCTTGCGCAGAGCATTGACGATGCTCTGTTCGGCGGCGCGATCGACTTCGGAAACGTAGTCCTTGGCCTCTTTCTCATCGACCTTGATGCTATCCAGGCGTTCGATGGAGCGGAAGATCAGTTCACTGGCGCTGCGAGCGGCGCGCAGGGCGATATTCAGCATAGGCTGCATGGGCGGGTCACCTGGAGATGTTAAAGAAGAAAGCCGAACATTCTATCAGAAAAATAGGGCGGCAGAAGTGCGCATTCGCGTGCGTGGCGTTACGCCTGTCGGTTCTGTAAGATTCCAGGCCCTGATTTCCGCCACTGTGAGCACGAGACCTTGCTGCAGAATATTCGTGTCGTGCTGGTCAATACCAGCCACCCCGGCAATATCGGCGGCGCTGCGCGCGCCATGAAGAACATGGGCTTGTCGCGTCTGGTGCTGGTGCAGCCAAGGCAGTTTCCTGCCGAAGAGGCCAGTGCTCGCGCCTCCGGCGCGGACGATGTGCTCAATGACGCCATCGTTGTCGACAGCCTGGAGCAGGCGTTGGTCGGCTGCAACCTGGTAATGGGCACCAGCGCACGCGAGCGCAGCATCCCATGGCCGCTCATCGGCCCTCGGGAGTGCGGCGACAAGGCAGTGCAGCACGCCGCCGGGGGCGAGCAGATCGCCCTGGTGTTCGGGCGCGAGCATGCCGGGCTGACCAACGAAGAGCTGCAGCGATGTCACTTCCATGTGCATATTCCGTCCAACCCGGACTTCAGTTCGCTGAACCTGGCCGCAGCCGTTCAGGTGCTTGCCTATGAAGTGCGCATGGCCAGCCTTGCGACCGACCGCTCGCCGGCCCAGGTCGAGAAGCCCGACGCCGATGCCTTGGCGACCATGGATGAGATGGAGCTGTTCTACGACCACCTGGAGAAAACCCTGGTTGGCATTGGTTTCCTTGACCCCGACAAGCCCAAGCACCTGATGCCGCGTCTTCGCCGGCTATACGGTCGGGTGGCAGTGGAGCGCACGGAAATGAGCATTTTGCGCGGCATTCTTACCGAGACCCAGAAGGTGGTTCGGGGTGAGCCGCATAAACGGAAGGACTGACAGATGCTGGAACGTCTGCGTGAAGATATTCAAAGTGTATTCCACCGTGACCCGGCGGCGCGCAACGCTTTCGAGGTGCTGACCTGCTACCCCGGCATGCATGCCATCTGGCTGCACCGGTTGGGCAATGCCCTGTGGCGAAGGGATTTCAAGTGGCTGGCACGCTTGGTGTCCAACTTCGGTCGCTGGTTGACCGGTATCGAGATTCACCCGGGCGCCACCATCGGTCGCCGGTTCTTCATCGACCACGGTATGGGCATCGTCATTGGCGAAACCGCCGAGATTGGTGACGACGTCACGCTCTACCAAGGCGTAACGCTGGGCGGCACCAGCTGGAATAAAGGCAAGCGCCACCCAACGCTCGAAGACGGCGTGGTGGTCGGGGCAGGGGCGAAGGTGCTGGGGCCATTCACCGTGGGCGCGGGGGCCAAGATCGGTTCCAACGCGGTCGTGACCAAGGCCGTGCCCGCCGGTGCGACGGCTGTCGGCATCCCCGGGCGCATCATCGTCAAGGACGAGCAGGGCGATGTCGAGGCACGGCGCAAGGCCATGGCCGAGAAGATCGGTTTCGATGCCTACGGGGTCAGTGGCGATATGCCTGACCCGGTCGCCCGCGCCATTGGCCAGATGCTCGATCACCTGCAGGCCGTCGATGAGCGCCTGGAGGGTATGTGCGGGGCGCTCACGCGAATGGGCAGCGATTACTGTGCCAAGGAGCTTCCTGCGCTGCCAGAGGATGACTTCACCGAACAGGCGCAGTTGGCCAAGCGCGACATCCAGCCGCATTGATCCCGCCGCGCCAGGCGCGGTGTCTGGCACAGGGGCGTGTGTTATCGCCCCCGTGTCTGCTACAATCGCGGCCGCCTCCCCTCATGCAAACCCGACTAAGGCACTAGGTCTAATAGTTGACTTAAATGCTCGGGAATCGCATACTTGCACACATCCCGTAACTCCCGTGGTACCCAATAGCCATGCGACTGACTACCAAAGGCCGATACGCCGTGACTGCCATGCTCGACCTGGCGTTGCACGCGCAGCATGGGCCGGTGTCTTTGGCCGACATCTCCGAGCGCCAGGGCATATCCCTTTCCTATCTGGAACAGCTGTTCGCCAAGCTGCGCCGCAGCAGCCTGGTTTCCAGTGTTCGCGGCCCCGGTGGCGGCTACCAGCTGTCGCGCGGCATGGAAACCATCCAGGTCGCCCAGGTCATCGACGCGGTCAACGAATCGGTCGATGCCACCCGCTGCCAAGGGCTCGGGGACTGCCATGCCGGTGATACCTGCCTGACCCACCACCTGTGGTGCGACCTCAGTCAGCAGATCCACGAGTTCCTCAGTGGCATCAGTCTGGCCGACCTCGTCATGCGCCGCGAGGTGCAGGAAGTCGCCCAGCGCCAGGACCTGCGTCGCGTCGCCGGTCTGTCTGCCCCGCTGGACAAGATTGAGACGTCCGCCGTCGATTGATCCTTCGGGACGACGAGCGACGCCACCGCCTGATAGGAGAGAAAAATGAAGTTGCCGATCTACCTCGATTACTCCGCGACCACCCCGGTCGATCCACGCGTAGCCCAGAAGATGGCCGAGTGCCTGACGGCCGACGGTAACTTCGGTAACCCGGCTTCGCGTTCCCATGTGTTTGGCTGGAAGGCCGAGGAAGCGGTCGAGAACGGTCGCCGCCAGGTCGCCGAGCTGATCAATGCCGACCCGCGCGAAATCGTCTGGACCAGCGGTGCCACCGAGTCCGACAACCTGGCCCTGAAGGGTGTTGCGCACTTCTATCAGACCAAGGGCAAGCACATCATCACCTCCAAGATCGAGCACAAGGCGGTACTCGATACCGCTCGCCAGCTCGAGCGTGAGGGGTTCGAGGTCACCTACCTGGAACCGGGCGAAGATGGCATCGTCACCCCGGCCATGGTCGAGGCGGTCCTGCGTGACGACACCATCCTGGTGTCGCTGATGCACGTGAACAACGAAGTCGGCTCGATCAACGACATCGCCGCCATCGGTGAACTGACCCGTTCGCGCGGCGTGCTGTTCCATGTCGATGCCGCTCAGTCTGCCGGCAAGGTCGAAATCGACCTGCAGAAGCTCAAGGTCGACCTGATGTCGTTCTCCGCGCACAAGGTCTACGGCCCCAAGGGGATTGGCGCGCTCTATGTCAGCCGCAAGCCGCGGGTACGCCTTGAGGCAGCCATGCACGGCGGTGGTCATGAGCGCGGCATGCGTTCGGGTACGCTGCCGACTCACCAGATTGTCGGCATGGGCGAGGCATTCGCCATTGCCAAGCAGGACATGGCGGCTGAAAACGCACGCATCAAGGCCTTGAGCGACCGCTTCTTCAAGCAGGTCTCCAGCCTCGAAGAGCTGTACGTCAACGGTAGCCTGACTGCTCGCGTGCCGCACAACCTGAACCTGAGCTTCAACTATGTCGAGGGCGAATCGCTGCTGATGTCGCTCAAGGACATCGCCGTCTCGTCCGGCTCGGCGTGCACCTCCGCCTCGCTCGAGCCGTCCTACGTGCTGCGTGCACTGGGCCGTAACGACGAGCTGGCACACAGCTCCATCCGCTTCTCCTTCGGCCGCTTCACCACTGAAGAAGAAGTTGACTACGCCGCGCAGAAAGTCTGCGAGGCCGTGAACAAGCTGCGTGAACTGTCCCCACTCTGGGACATGTACAAAGACGGCGTCGACATCTCCAAGATCGAGTGGGCCGCCCACTAAGCAGTCGCCGGCAAGAGCGGCTCCCTGATGAGGAAGGAATTGCACCATGGCATACAGTGAAAAGGTCATCGACCACTACGAAAACCCGCGCAACGTCGGCAAGATGAATGCCGAGGACCCGGATGTCGGCACCGGCATGGTCGGCGCACCGGCGTGTGGCGACGTGATGCGCCTGCAGATCAAGGTCAACGAGCAGGGCGTGATCGAAGACGCCAAGTTCAAGACCTACGGCTGCGGTTCGGCCATCGCTTCCAGCTCCCTGGCCACCGAGTGGATGAAGGGCAAGACTCTGGACGAAGCCGAGACCATCAAGAACACGCAGCTGGCTGAAGAACTGGCGTTGCCGCCGGTCAAGATCCACTGCTCGGTACTCGCCGAAGATGCCATCAAGGCTGCTGTTCGCGATTACAAGCAGAAGAAAGGCTTGATCTAACGTCGCCCGTTGCAAGGTAAGGAGTTCTCATGGCTATCAGCATGACAGAAGCCGCCGCCAACCATGTGCGGCGTTCCCTGGAAGGGCGTGGCAAGGGTGAAGGCATTCGCCTTGGCGTACGCACCACCGGTTGCTCGGGCCTGGCCTACGTGCTGGAGTTCGTCGACGAGCTGGCTGGCGAGGATCAGGTGTTCGAGAACCATGGCGTCAAGGTGATCATCGATCCCAAGAGCCTGGTCTATCTTGACGGCACCGAGCTGGACTTCGTCAAGGAAGGGTTGAACGAAGGGTTCAAGTTCAACAACCCCAACGTGCGCGGTGAGTGTGGCTGCGGCGAAAGCTTCAACGTCTGAGGCAGGCCGTGGGTACTCCTTGTCATTTTGCACTGTTCGACCTGCAGCCGAGTTTTCGACTGGACCTGGAGATGCTGGCCACTCGCTACCGCGAGCTGGCCCGCGAAGTCCATCCTGATCGGTTTGCCGACGCCTCCGAGCGCGAGCAACGCTCCGCGCTGGAGAAATCCGCTGCCCTCAACGACGCCTACCAGACGCTGCGCAGTGCGCCACGCCGTGCGCGCTACTTGTTGGCGATCGGTGGCCACGAAGTGCCGCAGGAGGTCACGGTCCATGACCCGGATTTCCTGCTGCAGCAGATGCAGTGGCGTGAAGAGCTCGAAGACCTCCAGGACGAAGCCGACCTCGATGGCGTGGCCGTGTTCAAGAAGCGCCTGAAGGCTGCTCAGGACACGCTTAACGAGGATTTCGCCGCCTGCTGGGATGTTGCCGACGCGCGTGAACAGGCCGAACGCCTGATGCGCCGCATGCAATTCCTCGACAAGCTCGCCCAAGAAGTGCGCCAACTGGAAGAGCGCCTCGACGATTAACCCGGTGCTGCCCGTGATGGCACCTAAGGTATTCAGATAAGCATGGCCCTATTGCAGATTGCCGAACCCGGTCAAACGCCCCAGCCCCATGAGCGCCGCCTGGCGGTAGGGATTGACCTGGGCACCACCAACTCCCTGGTTGCTGCACTGCGCAGTGGCGTCAGCGAGCCCCTGCCCGATGCGCAAGGTAATGTGATTCTGCCTTCGGCGGTGCGTTACCTCGAAGCTGGTGGCAGCGACGTCGGGCAAGCAGCGCGTGACGCCGCCTCCAGCGATCCGCTGAACACCGTGCTGTCGGTCAAGCGCCTGATGGGCCGCGGCCTGGCCGACGTCAAGCAGTTGGGCGAGCAGTTGCCCTACCGCTTCGTCGGTGGCGAATCGCACATGCCCTTCATCGACACGGTACAGGGCCCCAAGAGCCCGGTGCAGGTGTCGGCAGACATCCTCAAGGTGCTGCGCGAGCGCGCCGAAGCCACGTTGGGAGGTGAACTGGTAGGTGCGGTGATCACCGTTCCAGCCTATTTCGACGACGCCCAGCGCCAAGCCACCAAGGATGCGGCACGCCTGGCTGGCCTGAACGTCCTGCGTCTGCTCAACGAACCCACTGCTGCCGCCGTGGCCTATGGCCTTGACCAGAACGCCGAGGGCGTGGTCGCCATCTACGACCTGGGTGGCGGTACCTTCGATATCTCCATCCTGCGCCTGACGGCGGGGGTGTTCGAGGTGCTGGCCACCGGCGGCGATACCGCCCTGGGTGGCGATGACTTCGACCACGCCATTGCAGGCTGGATCATCGAGCAGGCGGGCCTGTCCTCCGACCTCGATCCGGCTACCCAGCGTGCGCTGCTGCAGACCGCTTGCGCCGCCAAGGAAGCGTTGACCGATGCCGAGGTGGTGAGCGTCACCCATGGCGCATGGCAGGGTGAGCTCACCCGTGCCGGTTTCGATGCGATGATCGAGCCGCTGGTGGCGCGCAGCCTCAAGGCCTGCCGCCGTGCCGTGCGTGACAGCGGTGTCGAGCTCGAGGAAGTGAGCGCCGTGGTCATGGTAGGTGGCTCCACGCGCGTGCCTCGGGTTCGCGATGCCGTCGGTGGCCTGTTCGGTCGTAGCCCGCTGACCTCCATCGACCCCGATCAGGTCGTGGCCATCGGTGCCGCGATCCAGGCCGATACCCTGGCCGGCAATCGTCGCGAAGGCGGCGAGCTGTTGCTGCTCGATGTGATTCCACTGTCGCTGGGCCTTGAGACCATGGGCGGGCTCATGGAGAAAGTGATCCCGCGCAACACCACCATCCCGGTGGCGCGCGCTCAGGAATTCACCACCTACAAAGACGGCCAGTCGGCCATGATGATCCATGTGCTGCAGGGCGAGCGCGAACTGATCAGCGATTGCCGGTCACTGGCGCGCTTTGAACTGCGCGGCATCCCGGCCATGGTGGCAGGGGCGGCGAAAATTCGCGTCACCTTCCAGGTCGATGCCGACGGCCTGCTCAGCGTCGCTGCCCGCGAACTGGCATCAGGCGTGGAAGCCAGCATTCAGGTCAAGCCGTCCTACGGCCTGACCGATGGCGAAATCGCGCGCATGCTCAAGGACTCCTTCGAGCATGCCGGTACCGACAAGCAGGCCCGCCAGTTGCGAGAGCACCAGGTGGACGCCGAGCGGCTGCTTGAAGCGGTGCAGGGCGCTCTGGACGCCGACGGTCAGCGCTTGCTCAGCGAAGAAGAGCGCCAGGCCATTGAATTCCAGATGCAAGAACTACGTGATTTGCTGGCGGGCACCGATGGCGCTGCCATCGAGCAACAGACCAAGCGTCTGTCGCAGGTGACCGACGCATTTGCCGCCCGACGCCTTGATTCGACGGTCAAAGCCGCACTGGCCGGGCGCAACCTGAATGAGATCGAGGAGTAATCGATGCCGCTGGTGACATTCCTGCCGCATGAGAAGTTCTGCCCGGACGGGCTGACCGTTGACGTGCCTGCCGGCACCAACATCCTGGAGCTGGCCCACGACCATCACATCGAGATGGAGAGCGCCTGCGGCGGTGTGAAGGCTTGCACTACGTGCCACTGCATCGTGCGCAAGGGCTTCGATTCCCTCGAAGAAGCCGACGAGCTCGAAGAAGACATGCTGGACAAGGCGTGGGGCCTGGAAGCGCAGTCACGCCTGGGTTGCCAGGTGGTGGTAGCCGATCAGGACCTCACCATCGAGATCCCCAAGTATTCGCTCAACCACGCTGCCGAAGCGCCGCACTGAGGTCCTGGACATGAGTCTGAAATGGATTGATGTACTTGATATCGCCATCGAGCTTGCAGAAAGCAAGCCGGACGTCGATCCTCGCTATGTGAATTTCGTCGATTTGCACCGCTGGGTGGTGGCATTGCCTGGTTTCAGCGACGATCCGTCGCGCGCCGGCGAGAAGGTGCTCGAGGCCATCCAGGCGGCCTGGATCGACGAAGCCGACTGAACACGTACCGCAGGTTAGGCAATCCCCTGGAACCCGCGTATAATTCGCGGGTTTAATTTTTCGTAACACTCATATTCTGGAGTTTTCCATGGCTGTTCAACGTACTTTCTCCATCATCAAGCCTGACGCCGTTGCCAAGAACGTCATCGGCAAGATCACCACCCGCTTCGAAGAAGCCGGCCTGAAAATCGTTGCCTCGAAAATCAAGCAACTGTCCAAGGCCGAGGCCGAAGGCTTCTACGCCGAGCACAGCGAGCGCGGCTTCTTCGGTGACCTGGTTGCCTTCATGACTTCCGGTCCGGTTGTCGTTCAGGTCCTGGAAGGCGAGAACGCCATTGCCAAGAACCGTGAGCTGATGGGCGCTACCAACCCTAAAGAAGCAGCTGCCGGCACCATCCGCGCCGACTTCGCCGAGTCCATCGACGCCAACGCCGTTCACGGTTCGGACTCCGAAGCTGCTGCCGCTCGCGAAATCGCTTACTTCTTCGCTGCTACCGAGGTAACCACTCGCTAAGCGAAAGCTTACGGGTGAGGGTGAATCCATGACGACATCGACTGACAAAATCAACCTGCTGGGTTTGACCCTGCAGGAAATGGAACAATTCTTCGATTCCATCGGAGAGAAGCGCTTCCGCGCCGGTCAGGTGATGAAATGGATTCACCACTTTGGCGTCGATGATTTCGCCGCCATGACGAACGTCGGCAAGGTCTTGCGTGAAAAGCTCGAGGCCGTTGCCGAAATTCGCCCGCCGGAAGTGGTCAGCGAAGACATTTCCGCAGACGGCACCCGCAAATGGGTGATCCGCGTTGCCTCTGGCAGCTGCGTCGAAACCGTCTACATTCCCACCGACGATCGCGGCACCCTGTGCGTGTCGTCGCAAGCCGGTTGTGCCCTGGACTGCAGCTTCTGCTCCACCGGTAAACAAGGCTTCAACAGCAACCTCACCGCCGCCGAAGTGATCGGCCAGGTGTGGCTTGCGAACAAATCCTTCGGGACCGTGCCTGCCAAGATCGACCGCGCCATCACCAACGTGGTCATGATGGGCATGGGCGAACCCCTGCTCAATTTCGACAATGTCATCGCCGCCATGAAGATCATGATGGAAGATCTGGGCTATGGCATCTCCAAGCGTCGCGTCACCCTGTCCACCTCGGGTGTCGTGCCGATGATCGACGAGCTGGCCAAGCACATCGATGTGTCCCTGGCCTTGTCGTTGCATGCACCCAATGACGAGCTGCGCAACAAGCTGGTACCGATCAACAAGAAGTACCCGCTCAAGATGCTGCTCGACTCGTGCATGGGTTACATGGCGACCCTGGGTGGCAAGCGTGTGCTCACCATCGAGTACACCCTGCTCAAGGACGTCAACGACCAGCCCGAGCATGCGGCGCAGATGATCGAACTGCTGCGCGACGTGCCGTGCAAGATCAACCTGATTCCATTCAACCCGTTCCCGCACTCCGGTTACGAGCGCCCCAGCAACAACGCCATTCGTCGTTTCCAGGACCTGCTCCACCACGGCGGCTACAACGTGACGACGCGCACCACCCGCGGTGATGACATCGATGCAGCCTGCGGCCAGCTGGTGGGGCAGGTCAACGACCGCACCCGGCGCAGCGAACGTTACATCGCCGTCCGGCAGCTGTCGGCAGACGCCGAGCGGCCGGACAGCCCGGCCGCCCACTGACCGGAACTGGCCTATGAACCTGCGCGCTGCGCTGCCGATCCTTGCGCTTTCGCTGCTCGCCGGCTGCATGTCGGGTGGGGGCAGCGATGCACAGGTGGCTGAACAGCGCAGGGTCGAGGCCGGGCGCGCTTATGTGCAACTGGGGCTGGGCTACCTGCAACAGGGGATGCTGGGCCAGGCCAAGGCGCCCTTGGCAAAGGCATTGGCGCTGGATGGCAACGATGCCGACGCGCATGCAGCCTTGGCGTTGGTCTATCAGGCCGAAGGCGAGCCTGCGCTGGCGGAGCGTCATTTCAAGCAGGCGCTCGGGGCGGGCACCAGCACCACGCGAATTCGCAACAATTACGGCAGTTTCCTTTATGCTCAAGGGCGGTTTGCCGAAGCGCAGCAGATGTTTCGCGTTGCCAGCGCCGATACCCTGTATCCTGAGCGTTCACGGGTTTATGAAAACCTTGGCCTGACAGCCTTGAGGCTCGGCCAGCGCGATCAGGCTCACGCCTATTTGCAAAAAGCATTGCAGCTTAACCAGCGACAACCACAAGCGTTGCTGGAAATGGCTGAGTTGTCCTACGAAAACAGGCATTATGTGCCGGCCCGGGATTACTACGATCGTTTCAGCCGGTTGAGTGGCCACGATGCCCGGAGCCTGCTGCTGGGTAGCCGCCTTGCCAAGGTGTTCGATGAGCAAGGCACGGTGGCCGAGTTGGGGCAGCAATTACAACGACTTTATCCCGGTACGCCGGAATATCAGCAATACCTGTCGGAGCAACGATGAACGCCGCGCATCCCGAAGTAGCTGTAGCGCCTGGCCAGAACCCTGGTGAGCTGTTGCGCCTGGCCCGTGAGAAACGGGACTGGTCCCAAGCCGAGGTGGCCCGCAAGCTCAACCTTACTGTCAGCTCGCTCAACCATGTGGAAACCGGCGCCTTCGACAAGCTGCCCGGGCATACCTTCGCCCGAGGCTACATCCGCGCCTACGCCAAGTTGATGGAGCTGGACCAGGCCGCCCTGGTCGAAGCCTTCGATCGCTACACCGGCACTCACGCCAAAGGCAGCGACGTCCATTCGCTGGGGCGTATCGAAGAGCCTTCACGGTTGTCCCACAATATCCTGCGCGGGGTCAGCCTGTTGTTGCTGCTGGCTGTGGTGGGTGGCGGTTTCGTCTGGTGGCAGGACCAGGGCAGCATGCGCGGCAAGGACCTCTCTAGCGTTGCCCTTGAGCATGTTGAGGTCGAAAGCGCCGACGGCACCACCCAGATTCACCCGCTTGACGAACCCGAAGACCAAGCCGTCTCTGCCGCCCAGCAACCTGAAAGCGCCCCCCTGCCGCTGGCCCAGAGCGCCGACGAGCAGCAGGCTGCAAGTACCAGTCAGGCACCGGCGGCCGACACGCCTGCCGCTGGGTCGGCTCCGGTCACTGGTACCGCAACGCCTCAGCCGGCTCCGGTGCCGGCCACTGCTACCCCTGTTGTCAGCGCGCCGACGGCAGCCACACCTGCGACAAGTGCAGACGCAGCCGAGCCCGCAGCTGCGCCAGCGGGCAGCGGCAAGGTCGCGATTGAGTTCGTCGCCGATTGCTGGACTCAGGTTTCCGATGGCAATGGCAAGGTGCTGTTCAGCGGCATCAAGCGCAAGGGGGACAACCTCGAGCTGACTGGCAAGGCGCCCTTTGCGCTCCGCCTGGGCTTTGCCCGTGGCGCCAAGGTCAGCTACAACGGCCAGTCCGTCGACGTTGCCCCGTTCACCAGTGGCGAAACCGCTCGCCTGAAGTTGGGACAGTAATTCATGCACGGCCAATCCCCGATCAAACGTCGCGAATCCCGCAAGATATGGGTCGGCAATGTGCCGGTGGGTGGTGATGCGCCCATTGCAGTGCAGAGCATGACCAACACCGATACCAATGATGTCGCCGCCACGGTGGGGCAGATCCAGCGTCTGGTCGATGCCGGTGTGGACATCGTTCGCGTCTCGGTACCTGACATGGACGCCGCCGAAGCCTTCGGCCGCATCAGGCAGCAGGTCAGTGTGCCGCTGGTCGCCGACATTCACTTCGACTACAAGATCGCCTTGCGCGTGGCCGAGCTGGGTGTGGACTGCCTGCGCATCAACCCCGGCAACATCGGTCGTGAAGACCGGGTCAGGGCCGTCGTGGACGCCGCTCGCGACCGCGGTATCCCGATCCGTATCGGGGTCAACGCAGGCTCACTGGAAAAGGACCTGCAGAAAAAGTACGGCGAGCCTACGCCTGCTGCCCTGGTCGAATCGGCGCTGCGTCATGTGGAGCACCTTGATCGCCTCGACTTCCAGGATTTCAAGGTGAGCGTCAAGGCGTCGGACGTGTTCATGGCCGTCGAAGCCTATCGCCTGTTGGCGCGGCAAATCGTGCAACCCCTGCACCTGGGGATCACCGAAGCCGGTGGCCTGCGTTCGGGTACGGTGAAATCTGCCGTTGGCCTAGGTATGCTGCTGGCCGAAGGCATTGGCGATACCATCCGCATTTCGCTGGCGGCAGACCCGGTGGAGGAGGTCAAGGTAGGCTATGACATCCTCAAGTCCCTGCATTTGCGTTCCCGAGGTATCAACTTCATCGCCTGCCCGAGCTGCTCGCGGCAGAATTTCGATGTGGTAAAAACCATGAACGAGCTCGAAGGGCGCCTCGAGGACCTGCTGGTACCGTTGGACGTGGCCGTCATCGGCTGTGTGGTCAATGGCCCGGGGGAGGCCAAGGAAGCGCATGTCGGCCTCACCGGTGGTACGCCCAACCTGGTCTACATCGACGGTAAACCTGCGCAGAAACTGACCAACGACAACCTGGTCGATGATCTCGAAAGGCTCATCCGACAGAAAGCGGCCGAGAAGGTCGAAGCCGACGCGGCACTGATCGCCCGTGGCTGATACACAGAATTCGTAAGGATCATTCGTGAGCAAATCGCTGCAAGCCATCCGTGGCATGAACGACATCCTGCCTGAGCAGTCGCCGTTGTGGCGCTATTTCGAAGGTACCGTTGCCGGCCTGCTGGACACCTACGGGTACAGCCAGATCCGCACGCCCATCGTGGAATTCACCGAGCTGTTCAAGCGCTCGATCGGTGAAGTGACCGATATCGTCGAAAAGGAGATGTACACCTTCGAGGACCGCAACGGTGACTCGCTCACGTTGCGTCCGGAAGGGACGGCGGCCTGCGTCCGCGCGGTGCTGGAGCACGGCATCACCGGTAATGGCCAGGTGCAGAAGCTGTGGTACATCGGGCAAATGTTCCGCCACGAGCGCCCCCAGAAGGGCCGCTACCGGCAATTCCACCAGATCGGTGTGGAGGTGTTCAACCTCGATGGCCCGGACATCGATGCCGAGTTGATCATGCTGACCTGGCGCCTGTGGGGCTTGCTGGGTATTCAGGATGCGGTCAAGCTCGAACTCAACAGCCTTGGCACCAGCCAAGCGCGCGCCCGCTACCGCGACGCGTTGGTGGAGTTTCTGTCCGCGCGCCTGGAGCAACTGGACGAAGACAGCCAGCGCCGCCTCAAGAGCAATCCGCTGCGCATCCTCGACAGCAAGGACACCAATACTCAGGCGGTGCTGGTCGATGCGCCTAAGCTCGAAGATTACCTGGACGAAGAATCCCGTGCGCACTTCGCAGGCCTGAAGGCCCGCCTGGACGCTGCCGGCATTCCGTTCGTGCTCAACACCAAGCTGGTGCGGGGGCTGGATTACTACAGCAAGACCGTCTTCGAGTGGGTCACCGACAAGCTAGGCGCCCAGGGCACCGTATGTGCCGGCGGCCGCTACGATGGGCTAGTGGAGCAAATGGGCGGCAAGCCCACCCCTGGCGTTGGCTTTGCCATGGGTATCGAGCGTCTGATTCTGCTGCTCGAAACCCTGGGCAAGGTACCGGACTCCATCAGCCGTCAGGTCGATGTCTACCTCTGCGCGTTTGGCGAGCAGGCCGAGTTGGCGGGCCTGCGACTGTCCGAAGCGGTGCGTGACCGTCTGCCCGGCCTGCGTCTGGCCGTGAATGCGGGCGGGGGCAGTTTCAAGAGCCAGTTCAAGAAAGCCGACAAGAGCGGCGCGCTGTTCGCCTTGATTCTTGGCGATGACGAGTTGGCCAAACAGGAAGTCGGCTTCAAACCCCTGCGTGGTCAGGGCGAACAACAGAACATTGCCTGGGATGCCCTTGCAGGGCACCTGGAAACCGCGATCGCACACGCGTAACGCGGTTCAACGAGCGAATAGGCGAAAAGGAGTATTGGGGTGTCGAGTACCGATGATGATGACCTGGCAGGGGTCAAGGACTGGTGGAACCGTAACGGCAAGCCGCTGCTGACCGGTGCGCTGCTCGCCGGCGTGGTGGTGCTGGGGTGGAACACCTGGCACAAGTACCAGAACAACCAGTCGCAAGGTGCCTCGCAGCTGTATCAGGCGCTGTTGGAAACCAGCCTCACGCCTACGGGTCAGCCGGACGCCACCCGGGTTGCGGAGCTGGCCGGCAAGCTCAAGAGCGAGTTCGGCGGCACGGCCTATGCCCAGTACGGCAGCCTGTTCGTGGCCAAGGTAGCGGTCGAGAGCGGCAAGCTCGACGATGCCGCTGGCGAGCTCAAGGCTATTGTGGACAAGCCAGCAGACGCCACCCTTGGCGAGATCGCACGCCAGCGTCTGGCCCGTGTGCTGGCTGCCCAGAACAAGGCCGAGGATGCCCTCAAGTTGCTGGATGGGGATGCCGAGAAAGCCTTCCTCGCCAGTCGCGAGGAGTTGAAAGGGGACCTGCTGGTACAGCTGGGCCGCGCTGCTGACGCGCACGGTGCCTACGAAAAGGCCAAGGCTGCGTTGTCCGACGAGGCGGCAGTGGGTGGCTTGCAGTTGAAGCTCGATGATCTGGCCAGAGGGGACGCGTAAGTGATCGGTTGGAAACAAGCAGCAGTGCTGACCTTGGCGGTATTGGCCGCAGGGTGCAGCAGCAACAGCAAGAAGGAACTGCCTCCTGCCGAACTGATCAAGTTCACCGAGGAAGTGGTGCTCAAGAAGCAGTGGAGCCGCTCCATCGGTGATGGCCAGGGTGAAACTTACAATACCCTCGTGCCCGCCATCGAGAATGACCGGATCTATGCCTCCGACGTCACTGGGGATGTCTATGCCCTGGACCGCATCACGGGCAACGTGGTGTGGAACAAGGACCTTGACCTGCCGGTTTCCGGCGCGGTTGGCGTAGGCTACGGCCTGGTGATGCTCGGCACCCTCAAGGGTGAAGTGATCGCCCTGGATTCGAGCACCGGCGAGGAGCGCTGGCGCGCCCGCGTGACCAGCGAAGTACTGGCGCCTCCGGCCAACAACGGTGATGTGGTGGTGGTGCAGACCCAGGACGATCGCCTGATCGGGCTGGATGCCGCCACCGGTGACCGTCGCTGGATCTATGAAAGCACCCCGGCGGTACTGACCCTTCGCGGCACCGGCGCGCCGATCGTGACCAACCGCCTGGCAGTCGCGGGCCTTTCCACCGGCAAGGTCGTGGCAGTCGACATCAGCAATGGCGTACCTGTATGGGAAAGCCGTGTGGCGATCCCGCAGGGCCGTTCGGAGCTTGAGCGTGTCGTCGACATCGACGGCGGCCTGCTGCTTTCTGGTGGTACCCTGTACGTCAGCACGTACCAGGGGCGCGTTGCGGGCCTGGACCTGGAAAGCGGCCGCGTGCTCTGGCAGCGCGATGCCTCCAGCTACGTAGGGGTCGCCCAGGGCTTTGGCAACGTCTACGTGAGTGAAGCCTCGGGTACCGTGGAAAGCGTCGATGAGCGATCCTCCAGCGCCTTGTGGTCCAACGATGCCATGGCCCGTCGCCAGCTGACCGCCCCCGAGGTGTACAGCAGCTACGTGGCAGTAGGCGACTTCGAAGGCTACCTGCACCTGCTCAGCCAGGTCGACGGTCGCTTCGTTGGCCGTGAGCGTGTCGACAGCAGTGGCCTGCGCGCACGGCCACTGGTGGTTGGGGACACCATCTATGTCTTCGGCAACAGCGGCAAGCTCGAGGCACTGACCATCCGCTGAAGCTATGCTTGAAGCCGTGCGGCTTCAGGCTGCGGCGTAGGACACGCCGCCCGAACTCCGGCCGCTGCCTTGCAGCGGCCTTTGTATTTTCAAGAATTCAAGAGTGGAGAGCCGAATGGTTCCCGTAATCGCCCTGGTGGGCCGCCCGAACGTCGGCAAATCCACCATGTTCAACCGCCTGACCAAGACCCGCGATGCCATCGTGGGTGACCTGTCGGGCCTGACCCGTGATCGCCAGTACGGTGATGCCAGCTGGCAGGGTCGCTCCTTCATCCTCATCGACACCGGTGGCATCACCGGTGATGAAGTAGGCATGGACGAAAAAATGGCCGAGCAGTCGCTCATGGCCATCGAAGAAGCCGACTATGTGCTGTTCCTGGTCGACGCCCGTGCAGGCATGACGGCGGCAGACCAGATGATTGCCGAGCACCTGCGCAAGCGCAACAAGGCGGCGATCCTGGTCGCCAACAAGATCGACAACATCGACGCTGACGTAGCCCGTGCCGAGTTCTCGCCGATGGGCATGGGTAATGCTATTCCGGTGGCAGGCTCCCAGGGTCGAGGTATCAATGCGTTGATGGAGGCCGTACTCGGCCACTTGCCGCGCGATGCCGAAGAAGAAGCCCTGGACCAGGATGTCGCCGAAGGCGAAGAGGCCGTTCGCATCCCTGGCCCAAGCGAAAAAGATGGCATCAAGATTGCCATCATTGGTCGCCCCAACGTCGGCAAGTCGACCCTGGTCAACCGCATGCTCGGTGAAGAGCGTGTGGTGGTCTACGACGAGCCGGGTACCACCCGCGACAGTATCTACATCCCGTTCGAGCGTGATGGTGACAAGTACACCTTCATCGACACCGCCGGTGTGCGCAAGCGCGGCAAGATCCACGAGGAAGTCGAAAAGTTCTCGGTGGTCAAGACGCTGCAGGCGATCAAGGACGCCAACGTGGTGATCTTCGTCATGGATGCTCGCGAAGGTGTGGTCGATCATGACCTGAACCTGCTGGGCTTTGCCCTGGAAGCTGGCCGCGCCATCGTCATCGCCCTGAACAAGTGGGATGGCATGGAGCCGGGTGAGCGTGCCTATGTGAAGACCGAACTTGAGCGCCGGCTGTTCTTCGTTGACTTCGCCGATATCCACTTCATTTCGGCCCTGCACGGCACCGGCGTGGGCAACCTGTACAAGTCGGTGCAGGCCGCATTCACCTCAGCCGTGACCCGCTGGCCGACCAGCCGTCTGACGCAGATCCTCGAAGACGCCGTCAGCGAGCACCAGCCGCCGCTGGTCAACGGCCGTCGCATCAAACTGCGTTATGCGCACCTCGGTGGGGCCAACCCGCCGCTGATCGTGATCCACGGCAACCAGACCGACAGCATTCCCAAGTCGTACTCGCGTTACCTGGAAAACACTTACCGTCGCGTGCTCAAGCTGGTCGGCACGCCGATTCGCATCGAGTACAAGGGCGGTGAGAACCCGTACGAGGGCAAGAAGAACACTCTCACAGACCGGCAGGTCAACAAGAAGCGTCGCTTGATGTCGCATCACAAGAAGGCTGAGAAGAAACGTCGCGATAAGCGATAGGCGCCTGCTGGGCGCGTCACGCTGACCGTTCCATGCTTCGCCCCCCGTGCCGCGCGTCTCCAGCGCCGCACCCTGTTTCCTGTTTCCTGTTTCCTCACGAGTACGGCCATGCCGCCAAGCTCGGGAGGAAACATTGATCTATGTCGCCTTCCAATTTGCACCGGTAGTTTGTGTGCGGGTGGTGCACGAGGCGCTGAGTCTGTGCTCCTCATTGGTGGCTCATTGGCTATTCACGTACCTGTGAATGCTGTGCTTGATCAATCAAAGGGAACGTCATGAACGATATCTTTTTACAAAAAGCCAAGGGTAAGCTCTATCTGCTCAAGGATGGCGAACGTCACGCAATTATCGTCAATCATTTGAATGAACTGCAGGTAGCCGGAACGCTTGATACGCCCGAGTGCTTCGACATCGGAATGCTCGCTCACCCATCGCTCGAGGGGGGTATGGCGTTTGAGTTTCGAACGTCAGCAGGCAAGCAGGTTACTGGACGTGGGGGGCGTGTCCTTCATGCATCGGACACAGAACTGGGTACGCCCGGTCCTGCCCTGCAAATTATCCACCTGGCCGGGAACATTGACGGCGAGCCCAATGTGAATCAGGTTCAATTGCAAACCCTCGATGCCCGCCATGTCTCGGCCCATGATCGCGTGCTAGTCGGCTACAAAAAAGTCCCAGTTGGCTGGACCTGGTTTAGCTTCAAACCCAATGAGACGAAAAACATACCCGTTTGGAAAAGCCAGCCAAGCGACAGGTTGCGCTTCCATACTACGGACGTGGCACCCGCCGCGACTTTCATACTGGAGTTCGTCGCCCAAGCAGAAGGTTGAGCCAGCCCCCGACAGCGGTCGTCGGGAAAGCCTGTGACGAGCGACACCCGCCTTGACTGGCTTCTTACCGACGAAACGATCCGCTATGCTCGTGCTTTCTTCCCGTGCCGGCTGCACCAGGAGCAAGGGCGCCATGATCCCCAGCAAATTGCCGAACGTCGGCACGACCATCTTTACCACCATGTCAGAGCTCGCCGCCCAGACCGGTGCGCTGAACCTTTCCCAGGGCTTCCCGGATTTCAACGGGCCCCAGGCCCTGCTCGAGTCGGTGGGCCGACATGTCATGGCGGGTCACAATCAATACGCGCCAATGTCGGGCCTTGCAGCCTTACGCCAGCAGGTGGCCTTGAAGGTCAAGCGCCTCTATGGTGCGACGGTAGACCCCGACCATGAAGTGACGATTACGCCCGGCGCCACGGAGGCGATCTTCTGCGCTATCCAGGCTGTCGTGCGGCCAGGGGACGAGGTCATCATCTTCGACCCCTGCTACGACAGCTACGCGCCCTCGGTGACACTGGCCGGCGGCCGTTGCGTGCATCTGCAGCTGGACCCCAGCGACTTTGCCATCGATTGGCAGCAGTTCGCGGACGCACTTACGCCACGTACACGACTGGTCGTGCTCAACTCGCCCCATAACCCAAGCGGTGCCTTGCTGTCCCGGAAGGATCTGGACCAGCTGGCGCAGCTGATCGCCAATCGAGATATCTACGTACTGAGCGATGAAGTCTACGAGCACCTGGTCTATGACGACGTGCAGCATGCTTGCGTACTGGCTCACGAGCAGCTCTACAGACGTGCATTCGTGGTCAGTTCCTTTGGCAAGACATACCACGTCACCGGCTGGAAGACGGGCTATGTCATCGCACCGCCGGCCCTCACCACCGAACTGCGCAAGGTGCATCAATACGTCAACTTTTGTGGCGTGACTCCTTTGCAGTACGCCCTGGCTGACTTCATGGCCGAGCATCCCGAACATGTCGATGCGTTACCGGCTTTCTATCAAGCCAAGCGCGACCTGTGCTGCGGCTTGTTGCAAGATTCGCGATTCAGCTTCACCCCCACGGCCGGCACTTATTTTCAGCTGGTTGATTATTCCCATGTCCGTCCGGACCTCGATGACGTGCAGATGGCGACGTGGTTGACCCGCGAGCATGGTGTGGCCACCATCCCGATCTCGGTGTTCTATCAGCAAGCTGTTCCCGGTCAACGGCTGCTGCGCCTGTGCTTTGCCAAACGAGAGGAGACGCTGCGTCAGGCAGCGGAGAAACTATGCGCGATCTGAGTACGCTGCCAGACCTCAGGCTGGCTCTGGTGCAGACCACCCTGGCCTGGCACGACCGGGAAGCCAACTTCGCCCATTTCGACGTGCTGCTTGAGCAGGTGGGCGAGGTGGACCTGGTGATCTTGCCGGAAATGTTCACCACCGGGTTTTCCATGCAGTCCGAAAGCCTCGCCGAGCCGGAGAATGGCCCCACGTACAAGTGGCTCAAGGCTCAAGCGCAGAAGTGCAACGCCGTGGTCACGGGCAGCGTGATCATTCAGGCAGCCGATGGCAGCCACCGGAACCGCCTGCTCTGGGCACGGCCTGATGGCGAGATCCTGCACTACGACAAGCGTCACCTGTTCCGCATGGCCGGTGAGCACGAGCACTACACGCCGGGCGAGCGGCAGGTGCAGTTCGAGCTCAAGGGCTGGCGCATTCGCCCGCTCATCTGCTACGACCTGCGCTTCCCGGTCTGGAGCCGAGATGCCACCGACACCGACCTGCTGTTGTACACAGCCAACTGGCCGGCGGCACGGCGCCTGCACTGGAACCGCCTGTTGCCGGCCCGAGGGATCGAAAACCTGTGCTATGTGGCGGCTGTGAACCGGGTGGGCATTGACGGCAAGAGCTTCGCGTACAGCGGTGACAGCCAGGTGCTGGATTTTCAGGGCGAGAGCTTGCTCAGTGCTGGAGAGGCCGATGGCGTGTTCACCGTGGTATTGAGTGCCTCGGAACTGGCTGCCTACAGAGCCAAGTTCCCGGCCAACCTGGATGCCGATACCTTCGAGTTGCACTGATCGCAGCGCCGGCATCCTGGAGGATTACTGCCAGGACGCCGGCTTTGCCTGTTGCCGATCAGTACACATCCCGCCGGTATCGCCCCTCCTCGATCAGACGTTGCACGGCAGCATCTCCAAGCAGGCCTGCAAGTGCCGCATCGACGCCAGCGGCCATGCCCTGCAGGCTACCGCAGACGTACACGCAGGCACCTTCATCCATCCAGCGTTCGAACAGCGCGGCCTGTTGCAACAACACATCCTGCACGTAGATTTTTTCGGCTTGGTCGCGAGAGAACGCCAGGTCCAGCCGTGCCAGCTCCCCAGCGGCGAGCAACCCTTGCAGCTCCTCGCCACACAGAAAATCATGGGCGCGGTTGCGTTCGCCGTACAGCAGCCAGTTACGCCGCTCGCCCGCAGCGACGCGGGCCCTTAGCAGACTGCGCAGGCCCGCCAGGCCAGTACCGTTGCCGATCAGGATCATCGGTACATTGCTCTGGGGCATATGGAAGCCACTGTTGCGCTTTAGCCTCAGGCTCAGTGTGCCGTCGAGCGGCAGGTATTCGGTCAGCCAACCAGAGCCTACGCCCAAGTCGCCACTTGGGTGTCGCTCCTGGCGCACGATCAGCTCCAGCACCCCGTCACTGGCAATCGAGGCGATGGAATAGTCGCGGCTGCCGAGCGGCACCAGTGCGTCCACCACCGCCTGGGCATGCAGCCCGACCAGATGCCCACCGACGGCAGGTAACTGACGGCCTGCGAGTGCCTGAGCAAGCCTGACTACCACCCCCTCGACCTGCACGTGCGTGTCGGCGTCCAGCCCCAGGTCTCTGACGAAGGCATCGACCCTCGGCCGACCGTTGAGCGGCATAATCTCCACCAGGTCGCCGGCTTCCCACACGGCAGGCTCCTGCGCCTGCAGGCCGAGCAGATACACCGGCTGGCCCTGGCTGCCAGGGTTGAGCAGTTCACGGCGGATCAGCGACCAGTTGCCGAAACGGGGGGCTTGCCAAGCGGATACCGGCGCGGTGCCGGTCAGCAGTGCCAGCGCCTGATGCCATTGCTGAAGGGCTGCCTGATCAGCGTTGTCGACCTCCACGGGGCTAAATGCACAGTGAGCACCACGCTCGGTCAACCACGCCTGAAGCCGCCGGGCGAACCCGCAGAACTGTGGGTATTGACGATCACCCAGCGCCAGCAGTGCATAGCTGAGTGTATGCAAGGGCAAAGGCTGACCCAGCACGTTGCGCTCAAAGCCTCGCGCGTTGTCAGGGGCTTCTGCATCCCCGAAGGTACTGACGACGAACAACGCACGGCGTGCCGCACGCAGATCTTCTTCACACAACGTACCCAACGCCTTGACCTGCACCGGCAAGCCCGCCGCCTGCAGTTGCCCGGCGCTTTGCCAGGCCAGCTGCTCGGCCATACCACTCTGGCTGGCGTAGCCGATCAGCCAGCTCTCGCTAGTGACCTCATCGCGGGTCACGTGGCGGCGGGCAGCCCTAACCTGACGTTTCTTGCGCCGTCGATCCAGGTAGAGCAGCCAGCCTGTGACGAAGAAGACCGGCATGGCCAGGCTGGCCAGGGTCAGAACGATGCGCCCCACCAGGCCAAAATATTCCCCGACATGCAGTGCGTACACGCTCTGGAGCAGTTGGGCCTTGAATGACTTGTCACTGTAGCGTTCGTGACGGCTGACCTTGCCATTGGCAGGGTCCAGGACCAAGGTGTCGAAGGCCCTGGGATGCTCGGCATCATCAAGCAGGTAGAACAGATTGGCCGGTTGGCCGCCAACTGGGGGCAGGCGCAGGTTGTAGCTGGCAAGGCCTGGACCTGCGGCGTTGCGCAGGCTGGCCCAGATGGCGTCGTAGTCGACGTTCAGCGCCGGTGCCTTTGGGTCGATGGGCGCAGCGCCGGAGCCCCGGCCTTTTTTCAGTTGCGGCTGCGGCTGCCCGGCGACCGGCGGATCGACCATTAGCCGGTTCAGGCCTGCCCGGTACCATTCGTAGGACCAGAACAGACCCGTCAGGGCGAACAACAGGTAGAAGAGCAGGCACCAGGTGCCTGCTACGGCGTGCAGGTCCCAGTTGAACGCGCGCCCTTTTTTGGCCCAATCCAGCGTCAGCCAGGTTCGCCAGTTTGTGGCATGGCGCGGCCACCGCAGGTACAGGCCCGACAGGCAGAAGAACACCAGCAGCAGCGTCGAGGCACCGGTGATCTGCCTGCCCGTGTCGCCCATGGCCAGAAAGCGGTGAAGCGTAAGCATGAGGGTGAAGAAGCCTTGCCCCGACACTTCGCCCAGCAGCTGGCCCGTATACGGGTCTGCGTAGCGCAACGGACCGCGCCGCTCGCCCGCTGCAGGGGTGAAAAAGATCCTGGCAGCTTCGCCCTCACGAACATCGACCCACAGCATGGCGACCTTGTCGTGTTGCTGGGCCTCGACGCGCCGCACCAGTTCAGCGGGCGGCAGCACACCCTCAGGATGGACCTTCACGCTGAGTACATCGGCATTGAACGCGCTCAGCAGTTCGTCCTGAAACGAATAGAGCGCCCCAGTGATACCCATTACTGCAAGTACCAGCCCGGCCGTGATGCCGAATAACCAATGCAGCTGGAACAGCGTCTTCTTCAACACCTTCGATCACCCTGTGTCGCCGCCGCACCCTGCGTCGCGCTGGCGGATGTTAATGGAAGCTCCAGCACGCGGCAATTGAGATCCGTTCACATTCACAAGGTGAGTAGCTGCGGGTGTAACGCCGGTGATCGAGGTGCGGTCGGCTTTATTGCGCAGGCATGAAAACGGGGCCTTTGGGCCCCGTCATAAATTACAGATAGTAGGCTTTGAGCGGCGGGAACCCATTGAACTCCACCGCGCTGTAGCTGGTGGTGTAGGCACCGGTCGACAGCCAGTACAGGCGATCGCCGATTGCCAGGTTCAGCGGCAGACCATACTTGTAGTGCTCGTACATGATGTCGGCGCTGTCACAGGTAGGGCCGGCAATGACCACTTCCTCGGTTTCGCCCTTTTTCTCGGTCCAGATCGGGAACTTGATGGACTCGTCCATGGTTTCGATCAGGCCCGAGAATTTGCCGACGTCGGTGTAGATCCAGCGCTCGACGGCCGTGCGCGACTTGCGTGCCACCAGCACCACTTCGCTGACCAGGATGCCGGCGTTGGCAATCAGCGAGCGGCCCGGCTCCAGGATGATTTCCGGCAAATCGTCGCCGAAGTCTTCCTTGAGGAAGCGAATGATCTCCTCGGCGTAGGTTTCCAGGCTGTTGGTGCGGGTGATGTAGTTGGCCGGGAAGCCGCCGCCCATGTTGATCAGCTTCAGTTCGATGCCGTCTTCTTCCTTGAGCCGCTCGAAGATCACCTTCACCTTGGCGATAGCGGCGTCCCACACGCTGATGTCGCGCTGTTGCGAGCCCACATGGAAGGAGATGCCATAGGGCACCAGGCCCAGGTCACGGGCGAGGATCAACAGGTCCATGGCCATGTCGGTCTGGCAACCGAACTTGCGCGACAGCGGCCAGTCGGCAGTGGTGGAGCCTTCGGTCAGGATACGCACATACACCTTCGAGCCCGGCGCGGCCTTGGCGATGTTGCGCAGGTCGGCCTCGGAGTCGGTGGCGTACAGGCGCACACCCTTCTCGAAGAAGTAACGAATGTCCTTGGATTTCTTGATGGTGTTGCCGTAGCTGATGCGATCGGCGCTGACACCCTGGTTCATCACCTTGTCCAGCTCGTAGATGGAGGCGATGTCGAAGTTCGAGCCCTTGTCCTTGAGCAGGTCGATGATTTCGACGGCTGGGTTGGCCTTGACGGCGTAGTACACCTTGGCGAATTCGAACCCGGCGCGCAGGTCGTCATAAGCCTTGCTGATCATCTGGGTATCGATGAGTACGAACGGCGTTTCCTGCTTGTCGGCAAACGCCTTCATCTTCTGGAAGGTGTCGCGTGCGAAATAGTCTTCGACCTGGATCGACATGCTCAGGGACTCCATGGGCAAACTGAAAATTTAAGTGGCTGCAAACTGAACGCCCTCCGTATCCCCACTTTGGTTCGCCTACTCAGTACTTGAGCCGGATGGATCGTTTCCAGCATGGACGTTCGGCGCGCACTTTAGGGCGTGAACTCGGCAGAATCAACAGGCAATCCCTGACGAATCGGCGATGTTCGAGTTGCCACGCCCGGGATAAACGACCCATGTGAACGGCTGATGTTCCCCAGTGCGCTTCAGACGTAAAGAATTGTGGAATAGCCTTGGGCAGGGTGCGTAAACCCAAGCCCCTCTGCTTGGGCACGAGGCGCATTTGGAGATGATCGAGCGGTGCGGCAGGTAGGCTCGGGTGTTCATATTTATGGCCACCCGAGCCTGGTACTGGCGTTCAGAAAACGGTCCATGAATTTTTTGTTCCGTCCGCCCTCGTCACGCCTTTTTTGCGATGTAAGGCTTTTAGGACGTCACCATCTCGGCGGGCGAGACGATGGTGGATTTCGCCCCGCGCGAGCGGCCCGAGCTCAGGTAGGCCGCAATCGACTCCTGGGTGACCTCGCCCAGGAACACCTGCTCGGCGTCCAGTACCGGCAGCCAGGCGCGGTTGAACTCGTACATGCGCGACAACAGGATACGCAGGTTTTCATCGTGTGCCGCCGTGGCGTTGAATGGCCGCAGGAAGTCGGCGCACGTGCCTTGCTGGCGGTGCATGTCGCGTCGACGCACATAGCCGAGCGCCTTGTTCGCGGCGTCGGTCACCACCACGTAGCGGCGATCATGTTCGTCCAGCAGTTCCAGCGCATCAGCCACTGGGGTCTGCGGGCTCACCGCCGGGGCATTGTCAGCCGCATCTTCGGCACGGACCAGCAGTAGCCGCTTGAGGGTGCTGTCCTGGCCGACGAAGTTGCTCACGAAGTCATCGGCCGGGTGCGCCAGCAAGGTGTCTGGGTGATCCAGCTGCAACAGCTTGCCCGCCCGGAAGATGGCAATCTTGTCGCCCAGCTTGATAGCCTCGTCGATGTCATGGCTGACCATGATCACGGTCTTGTTCAAGGCCCGCTGCATCTCGAAGAACTCGTTCTGGATCATCTCCCGGTTGATGGGGTCCACGGCGCCGAACGGTTCGTCCATCAACAGCACCGGGGCATCGGCTGCCAGGGCGCGGATCACCCCGATCCGCTGCTGCTGGCCACCGGAGAGTTCGCGGGGGTAGCGCTGCAGGTACTGCTTGGGCTCGAGCTTGATCATGTGCATCAGCTCGCGAGCGCGCTCGGTGCAGCGCTGCTTGTCCCACCCGAGCAGGCGCGGCACGACGGTAATGTTCTCCTCGATGGTCATGTTCGGAAACAGGCCGATCTGCTGGATCACATAGCCGATGTGACGACGCAGGCTGACTTCGTCCAGGCCGCTGGTGTCTTCGCCATTGATGAACACCTGCCCCGAGGTGGGGGTAATCAGGCGGTTGATCATCTTCAGGGTGGTGCTCTTGCCGCACCCTGACGGGCCCAGGAACACGCAGATTTCGCCTTCGTTGACCGTGAGGCTGACCGCGTCCACGGCCTTGACGTCCTTGCCGTTGACGTTGAAGGTCTTGCTGAGGTTCTTCAGTTCGATCATGAGCGCATTCCTTCTGGAGTCAGGGCACGTTGCAGGGTTTGCAGGAGCAGGTCGGCGATGATCGCCAGCAGGCTGACCAGTACTGCGCCGACCAGCAGCATCGACATGTCGCTGCGGCTGATGGAGGTGAGGATGAGTACGCCCAGGCCACCGGCTCCGATGGTGGCGGCGATGGTCATCACGCCGATGTTCATCACCACGGCAGTACGCACGCCGGCGAGGATCACCGGTACTGCGATGGGCAACTCGACCATGCGCAGGCGTTGACCGAAGGTCATGCCGATGCCCCGGGCAGCCTCGCGAATACCGGGCTCGACGTTGGTCAGCGCCAGGTAGGTGTTACGCAAGATTGGTAGCAGGGAATAGAGGAACACCGCCGTGATGGCAGGCAGCGGGCCCAGGCCCTGGCCGAAGGTGGAGTAGAACGGCAATAGCAGCCCGAACAGGGCGATCGACGGGATGGTCAGCAGCACCGTGGCGCTGGCCTGCACGGGCCCGGCCAGGAAGGGGAAGCGGGTCATGACGATGCCCAGCGGCACGCCGATCAGGATGGCCAGGCCCACGGCCACGCCCACCAACATGATGTGCTGCCAGGTCAGCTGCAACACCAGGACCCAGTCCAGGTGCGCGAAGGTATCGAACAATGTCATGGCGTCACCTCCTTCAGGGGATGTTCTCGCAGGAAGGCGGCCGCGACCGAGGAGGGGCTTTGGTGCTGCACATCGACCTTGGCGTTGAGTTGGCGCATGGTCTCGTCGTCCAATTGTTCGGCAAGGGGGGCGAGCAGGCTGGCCAACTGCGGGTGAGCGTCGAGCACGGCCTTGCGCACCACCGGGCCTGCCGTGTAATCCGGGAAGTAGTGCTTGTCGTCTTCAAGCAGCTTGAGCTTGAACGCGTTGAGTCGGCCATCGGTGGTGTACACCAGGCCTGCGAACACCTGGGCATTGCGCAGCGCGGTGTAGACCAGGCCTGCGTCCATCTGACGGATGTTGGCGCGCCCCAGGTGCATGCCATATCGCGCCTGCAGGCCATCCAGGCCGTCGGGCCGGTTGGCGAACTCGGTGTCCAGCGCAACCACATGCTTGCGCGCCTGCTCGTCCATCAACACCTGGTTCAACTGGCTGATGGTGTTGACCTGTGGGTAGGCCTTGGCCACTTCGCTGGGCAATGCCAATGCATAGGTGTTGCTGAACTTGGAAGGCTTGAGCCAGACCAGTCCCTTTTCGGCATCCAGAGCCTTGACCCGGGCATAGGTGGCCGCCGCGCTGGGCATGCGTTCTTCCACATGGTTGTAGGACACCAGCGAGACCCCGGTGTATTCCCACATCAGGTCAAGCTGCCCGGTTTCCTGCGCCTGACGGGCCAGGCTGCTGCCCAGGCCGCCAGTGACGCGCACCTCGAAGCCATTGGCGCGCAGGTATTGAGCAGTGATTTCGGCCAGCACGGTCTGTTCGGTGAACACCCGGGCGCCGATACGGATCAACGGTTTGTCTGCCGCCTGGGCAAAACCCGCCGACAGCAGGACCGCGCCCAGGAGCAAGGCGATTGCGTTCTTCATGGTTTTCCTCGGGTTATTGGGCCAGGCCACGTTCCAGCCAGCGCTTGCTGGCGAACGTCACCAGTGCGTCCAGCAGCAATGCCAGCAGTGCCGTGCAAGCGGCGCCCAGCAAAAGCTGGGGCTGGTTGTTCAGGGCAATGCCGGGGAAAATCAGGCTGCCCAGGCTGTTGGCACCGATCAGGAAGGCGAGCGGGGCGGTGCCCACGTTCAGCGCCAGTGCTACACGCACGCCACCGACGATGATGGGCACGGCATTGGGCAGCTCCACCTGCCACAACTGCTGGCGCGGCGTCATGCCGATACCGGTAGCGGCTTCCTTGAGCGAGGCGGGAACGTTTTTAAGCCCTTCGTAGGTGTTGCGCACAATGGGCAGGAGGGAGGCGAGAAACAGGGCGAAAATGGCAGGGCCTGCGCCGATACCTAGTACGCTCAGGGCGATGGCCAGTACAGCCAGGGGGGGGATGGTGTTGCCAATGTTGAAGAACTGCATGAACCGCTCGGCTTTGTCGACCCTATGCGGTCGACTCAAGGCAATGCCGGCGGGAATGCCCACGGCCAATGCCGCCGCCATCGAAGCCAGCACCAGAACCAGGTGCGCTTGCAGGTAGAACGTCAGATCATCGCGGTAGCGCGCGATTGTGTCGAGGCCGATCCAATGGACCAGCAGGGCCAGGATGACGAGCACGGCGGCCCATCCCAACAGCCCTTTTCCGTAGCGTGTCGCCACAGGTGGACTCCTTCTTGTCGTCGGCGAGCACACTTCTTCTTGGCCAGCCCCGAGAGGCAGCGGTGGTGTGTTCGCGATTAGCAGCCCGATGCGAGCCATAGGCGCCGATCAGGCCATGAGCCAAACCCCGTCGGGTTCGAAAACGCTGGTGAAACCGTTCCCCAACCGAAGCGGTTTACAGGGGAGTGGACGTCTCCTCGGGGGCAAAGGTTCCCATCTCAGGGGGCGTTTGGCCAGCACTAATCACTGGCTAGCAGCGATCTAGCAAGTGAAAAGAATCGATAAATGCAGCTGGAGACGTTGAAAGCACTGGTCTTGCACGTATTCGCGTTCTGCCTGTGCAGCGCCAGTTCCCATCCCCGCACGGCAGGCGTTTGCGCACCTCAGGTAGGCGCTGGCTTGCCAGCGAGGGACGGCGCGGTACCCAACCGTCCGCCACTGGCCGATTTTCGCCGAGTCGAATTTCAGGTATGATGCTGCCCCTTTTTGATCCCCCAGTCAGGCGATTTCCCATGACCAACCAGGCCGCCGAAGTCGCGAAGCGCCGCACTTTCGCAATCATTTCCCACCCCGACGCCGGTAAGACCACCATCACCGAGAAGCTGTTGCTGATGGGCAAGGCCATCTCCGTCGCCGGCACCGTGAAGTCGCGCAAGTCCGACCGCCACGCCACCTCCGACTGGATGGAAATGGAAAAGCAGCGCGGCATCTCCATCACCACCTCGGTGATGCAGTTCCCGTACCGCGAGCACATGATCAACCTGCTCGACACCCCCGGCCACGAAGACTTCTCCGAAGACACCTATCGCACCTTGACGGCCGTGGACTCGGCGCTGATGGTGCTCGACGGCGGTAAAGGTGTAGAGCCGCGTACCATCGCCCTGATGGACGTGTGTCGCCTGCGCGATACGCCCATCGTCAGCTTCATCAACAAACTCGACCGTGACATCCGCGACCCGATCGAACTGCTCGACGAAATCGAGGCCGTTCTGAAGATCAAGGCTGCGCCGATTACCTGGCCTATCGGCTGCTACCGTGACTTCAAGGGTGTGTACCACCTGACCGGTGACTACATCATCGTCTACACGCCGGGCCATGGCCACGAGCGTACCGAAGCCAAGATCATTCGCAAGCTGGACTCGGACGAAGCCCGCGCTCACCTGGGCGACCAGTACGACGCGTTCGTCGAGCAGCTGGAGCTGGTGCAGGGCGCCTGCCACGCGTTCGACCAGGACGAATTCATCAACGGTCAACTGACCCCTGTGTTCTTCGGTACCGCACTGGGTAACTTCGGTGTCGACCACGTGCTCGATGCCGTCGTCGACTGGGCGCCGCGTCCGCTGGGCCGTGTTGCCCACGAGCGTACCGTCGAGCCCGTGGAAGAGAAATTCACCGGTTTCGTGTTCAAGATCCAGGCGAACATGGACCCGAAACACCGCGACCGTATCGCCTTCATGCGTATCTGCTCGGGCAAGTACGAAAAGGGCATGAAAATGCGCCACGTGCGGCTGAACAAGGACCTGCGCATCGGTGATGCGCTGACCTTCTTCTCTTCCGAGCGTGAGCAACTGGAAGAGGCCTTTGCCGGCGACATCATCGGCCTGCACAACCACGGCACCATCCAGATTGGTGACACCTTCACCGAAGGCGAGGCACTGGGCTTCACCGGTATCCCGCACTTCGCCCCGGAACTGTTCCGCCGCGTGCGCCTGAAAGACCCGCTGAAGTCCAAGCAGTTGCGTCAGGGCCTGCAGCAGCTGGCCGAAGAAGGTGCTACCCAGGTGTTCTTCCCCGAGCGCAGCAACGACATCATCCTCGGTGCGGTCGGTGTGCTGCAGTTCGACGTGGTGGCCAGCCGCCTGAAGGAAGAGTACAAGGTCGAGTGCGCCTATGAGCCCATCACCGTATGGTCGGCGCGCTGGATCGCCTGCGATGACAAGAAGAAGTTGGAGGAATTCCAGAACAAGGCCATGGAGAACCTGGCCATCGATGGTGGCGGGCACCTGACTTACCTGGCACCTACCCGGGTCAACCTGTCGCTGATGGAAGAGCGCTGGCCTGACGTCAAGTTCCGCGCCACGCGCGAGCACCACTGAGCGTAAAGGGCCCGGCCACTTCGGTGGCCAGGCCGTTGGGCGAACAGGGCGGCTCGACGCCCGTCTCGCTCATCTCAACCGTTCGACGCCGTTCCCGCAAGGGCAGGCATCAGTTGCCCGCCTTCACACTGGTCCAGATACGTGTCCTGATACGGTCAATCTTGGCTGGCATCGCTTCAAGCGCGTACAACTTGCCCATCACCGCTTCGCTCGGATAGATCATGGTGTTGGCCTTGAGCGCCGGGTCAACCAGTGCATCGGCTTGCAGGTTGGCGTTGGCGTATTGCACGTGGTTGCTGATGGCGGCCATCACCTGCGGCTCCAGCAGGTAGTTCATGTAGGCATACCCGGCCTTTTCGTCCGGCGCATCGGCGGGCATGGCCACCATGTCGAACCACATCGGCGCCCCCTCCTTGGGTATCGAGTATCCGACCTTGACCCCGTTGTGGGCCTCCTCGGCGCGATTTTTTGCCTGGAGCACATCCCCCGAGAACCCGACCACGACGCAGACGTCGCCATTGGCCAGGTCCGCCGTGTACTTGGATGAATGGAAATAGCTGATGTACGGTCGCACCTGCATCAGCAGCGCCTTGGCCTTGTCGTAGTCGGCCGGGTTCTGGCTGTGGTGGGGCAGACCCAGGTAGTGCAGGGCGATGGGCAGCAACTCGGGGCCATTGTCCAGTACCGCCACGCCACACCCTTTGAGCTTGCTCATGTACTGCGGCTTGAAGATCAGGTCCCAGGAATCGACCGGCGCGTCGTCGCCCAATACGGCTTTGACCTTGTCGATGTTGTAGCCGATGCCCGTGCTGCCCCAGAGGTACGGGAACCCGTACTGGTTGCCCGGATCATTGCCCTCCAGTGCCTTGAGTAGCACCGGGTTGAGGTTCTTCCAATTGGGCAACTGCGACTTGTCCAGCCGCTTGAGGGCTTTGCCCTGGATTTGCCGGGCCATGAAATGGTTGGAGGGAAACACCACGTCGTAGCCGGAATTGCCGGTCATCAACTTGCCATCGAGGGTCTCGTTGCTGTCGTAGACGTCGTAGGTGGGCACGATGCCGGTGGCTTGCTGGAACTGCTTCAAAGTGTCGGGCGCTATATAACTGGACCAGTTGTAGATCTTGACGGTTTCTGCCGCGCTGGCCACGCTGGCGGCCAGCATCAAGGGGGCGATGATTAGCGTGCGCATGTCGGGTTACCTTGCTTTGTGTGTTGTTATCGAAGGCAGGCGATCAGCGGATCAGAAGATGAGTACGTAGGTCTTGCGCACGGTTTCCTGGATATCCCAGGTGCCGGTGCTGTTGGCCGGTAGCATCAATGCGTCTCCGGCTTCTATGACCAAGGGTTCGCCATCGTCAGGGGTGAAGGTGCAGCGGCCCTTGATGAAATGGCAGAACTCCTGTTGCGTGATTTGCCGTCGCCAGCGTCCTGGGGTGCATTCCCAGATGCCCGTTTCCACGCCATCGCTGCGTTGCACGCACGTGATCGATGTCACCGCCACGGGCTGGCCGAGGGGTACGGCAACAGGGCTGCTGGACTGCAAAACGGCGCTGTCTGCCCGTTTGAACTGAGTGATGCTCATGACAGGTCGATCCTGTTTGGGTGAAGAATCAGTGCATGAAGCCTTCCATGAAATCTGCCAGTTTGGTGGCCAGTTGCCGTCTCCATGGCGGTGTCGCGGGGTTGGCCAGGGTGCGATCCTCGTGGACGAAGCTCTGGATGATGGCGTTGTACCCCAGCCAGCGGCTGGGCTCCGCAGGCCAGCTGGCCAAGCTCGATAGCGGCCTGTTGTCGTGTACCCAGGGCTGTCCGGTAAGCGCGTTCTGCTGATTCAGGATAAGTGCGGCCAGGGTGCGACCGCCCAGGTTGGTCGCGCCTACGCCTTCGCCGCCATAGCCACCGGCCAACGCGATACCCCGCTGTCGGTCGCACAGCATGTGCGGCCGGAAGCGCCGCGCCATCCCTAGGTTGCCGCCCCACGAATGGGTGATGCGCACATGGCGCAGTTGTGGAAACAGCTCGCTGAACAGGTAGCGACGCAGCTCGATCTCATGGGCCTGGAGGTTGAAGTCCTCGCGTAACCTGCCACCGAAGCGGTAGCCACCTCGGGCACCGAACACCAGGCGATCGTCGGCGGTGCGCTGACCATAGGTCACTTGCCGGCTGCCCTCGCTGAAGGCTTGCCCCTGGTCGAGGCCGATCTGCGCCCACGTGGCTTGCGGCAAGGGTTCGGTGGCCACCATCAGGCTCTGAACCGGCAACTGGTGTTTGCCCAACGGCGGCAAGCTGGCGGCATAGCCTTCCACCGCCGGGACGATCCAGTTGCACCGCAGGCGTGCCAACGGGGTGGTCACTTCGCCAGGCTGCCAGTCCAGCGCCGGTGTGTTCTCGTAAATTGGCACCCCCATGGCCTCGACCGCGCTGGCCAGGCCACGGACGAGCTTGGCCGGCTGTATCGTGGCCGTGTGCGGACTGTAGATGGCGCCATAGGCGTTGCTCACGCGCAACTGGCCCTGCAGCTGTGCTGGGCGCAGCCAGCGGTAATCGTCCTCGGTCATGCCCAGGTTGTACAAGTGGTCCAGGTAGGCACGCAGGCTTCGCTCCTGCTCGGGATACCGCGCCGCGCAGTACAACACGCCGCCCTTGCGGTAGTCGCAATCGAGCTGTTCGCGGTGCAAGACGCGCTGTACTTCGTCCGGAATGTCATGCAGCAGGTCGATGCTGGCGCGGCGCTGCAGCGGTGACAGGCTGGCCAGCAGGCGATCTTCACCCAGCAAATTGCCCATCAGCCATCCGCCGTTGCGCCCCGAGGCACCGAACCCGGCGATGTTGGCCTCGATCACCACGATGTTGAGGTGCGGCGCCTGGCGCTTGAGGTAGTAAGCGGTCCACAGGCCTGTGTAGCCAGCGCCGATGATGCAGACGTCTGCCTCGACGTTTTCACGCAGGGCAGGGCGCGCGCGCAGCGGCTCTTGCAGCTGGTCCATCCACAAGCTGAGGGTACGCAGGGGCTGCATGGGCCGGGCTCCACAAGCGGTCAGGTGATGGAGCGATGCTAGTGGGCAACGGCAGCGGTTGTCTTACGTGCGTGCACGCGAGGAAATCTGTTTGAGGTAGGCCTTGGGCGTCAGCCCGGTATGCTCGCGAAAGCACTTGTAGAACGCGGACAGCGAGTTGAAACCGGCGTTGAACGCCACGTCATCGATGGACGCCTGGCCGCTGTCAGTTGCCAGGATCGTCATCAGGTGCTGCAGGCGCGCCTGGTTGACGTAGCGATAAAAGCTCTGGCCCAGCACCTGGTTCAACAGGTAGGAGATCTGATTGCGGCTGTAACCGCTGGCCTGAGCGACCTGTTGCAGGCTCAGCTCAGGATCCAGGTACGGGCGTTGTCGCTGGAAGTAGTGTTCAAGGTCTTGCGCCATGGTCGACAACTGACGCGGGGACAGCCCTAGCCGGCTGGTGGCGGGCCGTGAAGTGCGGCGGGTGCTGCCGGCACTTTGCTGACGCACAAGTGTGGCGTACTCATTGACCTGCCAGATCAGGCCGTCCTTTACCGTGATCGCCTCGCTGGACTGGAACGCCACCAGGCCGTCCCCGCCCTGCACGGTGACCTGGTACTGAATGTACGCCGTACAGCCATCGACGCGGATACGGTCGCTGTGCACGATGTCCTCGCCGGCGGCATGGGGCAGGCAGGCGCTCACGTACGCACGCAGCTCGGCATGGCTCAGCACGCGATTCTGGAAGAAGTCGTGGTATTGAATGTCGGGGTGGTACAGCGCCATCACGCCATCGAGATCGCGATGCTTCCAGCACAGGTGGTAGCGCATCACGGTGTCGGCGGTGATCGGCGTCTGGGACGGGCCATCGGGCAGGGTCATGGCAGGATCATGCCTGTTCCCTGGCGTGGCGACAAGAATTGCAGAACACCTGATGCTGGAGGCCGATTCGCGCATTTTGCACGGTCAATAATTAACCTGTTTTTGTAACTCCTTGATTTAAAAGGGCGGGATTTTTTATGGCAACTGGCACAGCGGCTGCAACGTTTAATGCGCGAATGGACTTCTCGCTAACAACACAGGCGACCACATCATGATCTCATCTGCCGACTATCCCGTTGTCGATACACAAAGCCGCTCAGGTGTTTCCTGGGCAGCCATCTTCGCTGGCGCAGCCGGTGCTGCTGCCATCTCTCTCCTTCTGGTAGTGCTCGGTGCAGGGCTCGGCTTTGCCGCGACCTCGCCGTGGGCAGATGAAGGGGCCAGTGCCAAAGCCCTGGGTATTTCCACCATTGTCTGGTTGCTGCTGACCCAGATCATCGCTTCGGGCATGGGCGGCTACATTGCCGGCCGGCTGCGCGTGAAATGGGCCAACCTGCACGGTGACGAAGTGTATTTCCGCGACACTGCACACGGCTTCCTGTCGTGGGCCGTGGCTACCTTGGTGACGGCCATGCTGGTACTGGGTACCGCCGGCAACATCGTCGGTGCAGGTGCCAGTGCAGCGACTCAAGCGGCCGGCATGACCGCCGCTGCCGGTGGTGCTGCCGCCTCCAATGCCTCGGACGAGTCCCTGGACTACTTCGTCGACGGCCTGTTCCGTGGCGAGGGCCCAGCGCCTGTCAGCGATGATGCGGCCAACGGCGTTGCCGCTCGCATTCTGGCCAAAGGCTTTGCCGGTGACGGTGCCCTGGCACCTGAAGACCGTGCCTACCTGGCGCAGCTGGTTGCCCAGCGCACCCGCCTGTCCCAGCCGGAAGCTGAAGCGCGCGTCGATCAGGTCATGGCTCAAGTTCAACAACTGAAGACCGATGCCAAGCAGGCTGCAGACACCGCTGCCAAAGTGGCTGCCTGGACTGCCCTGTGGACCTTCGTGGCCCTGCTGTGCGGCGCCTTCTTCGCCAGCCTCGCCGCGCTGTACGGTGGTCGTCGTCGCGACCAGGTCCAGTGGCTTGAAGGCGACTACGTCGCTCACCGCACTATTCAACGCTAAGTAAGGAGAACGAACATGCGCTCGATATTGCTATGGATGCTGGGTGTACCGATTCCAATCATCATTCTGATTGCACTGTTCATGCACTGACGAAAAGGGCCGCTTAGCGGCCCTTTTCGTTTATGTCTTACTTGTCGATCTGTCGTTTTGCACCGGTTCTGAAAGCCAGTGAATTGGCAGCGGTCTTGCCGGCCCGCCGGACCGGCCGATCCATACCTTCCTTAGAGAAACTGCTCCGCATAGTGACAAGCCACCTGCCGGGTCTCCACCTGCCTGAATGCCGGTACATCATTGGCGCAGCGATTGGTCGCGTAGGGGCAGCGTTTGTGAAAAGCGCAGCCATCCGGCGGGTTGAGCGGGTTGGGCAGCTCGCCGGCAATGCGGATACGCGGTTTGGACGGATCTGGATGAATAGCGGGTGTGGCAGACAGCAGGGCCTGGGTATACGGATGCAGCGGCTTTTCGTAGATGTCGGCTTTGGGCCCCATCTCCGCCGGTCTGCCCAGGTACATGACCAGTACATCGTCGGCCACGTGCCGTACTACCGCCAGGTTGTGGGAGATGAACACGTAACCGGTACCGTACTGCTGTTGCATGTCCATGAACAAATTCAGCACCTGGGCCTGGATCGACACATCCAGCGCAGACGTCGGTTCGTCGGCCACCAACACCTTGGGCTGCAACATCATGGCCCGTGCCAGCGCGATACGCTGGCGTTGTCCACCCGAGAACATGTGCGGATAGCGCTGGTAATGCTCCGGGCGCAGCCCCACCTGCTCCATCATCTTCTGCACCCTGTCACGCCGCTGCGCCTTGCTCAGCGTGGTGTTGATCAGCAACGGCTCGGCCAGCTGGTCACCGATCTTCTGCCGCGGGTTGAGCGAGGCGTAAGGGCTTTGGAAGACCATTTGTACGTCCCGGCGCAGTTGCTTGCGCTCGACCTTGCTGGCACCGGTTACCTCGGTACCTGCGATCTGCAGCGAGCCTGAGGTGGGCTGCTCGATCAGGGTCAGGGCGCGGGCCAGGGTCGACTTGCCGCAACCAGACTCACCGACCACCGCCAACGTCTTGCCCGCCTCCAGCTCGAACGAAACGCCATTGAGCGCGCGTACCAGCGCATGGCCCTTGAATAACCCGCGGGAGACTTCGTAATGCCGGGTCAGGTCCCGGGCCGATAGAACGACGGCCATCACGCCACCTCCTGGTTCAGTGGGTAGAAACAGCGGGCCAGGCTCTGGGCTTTGGGGTCCAGGGCCGGGCGCTGGTGTCGACAGTTGTCCTGCACATACGGGCAACGTGGCGACAGCAGGCAACCCGTGGGGCGGTCATAGCGGCCCGGAACGATGCCGGGCAGGGTGGCCAATCGCTCGGCACCCAGGCTGTGCTCGGGAATCGCCGCCAGCAGGGCTTCGGTATAGGGGTGGGCAGGGATGTCGAACAGCTCTGGCACCTGGCCCACCTCCACAGCCTGGCCTGCATACATCACGCACACCCGGCGCGCGGTCTCGGCCACGACCGCCAGGTCATGGGTGATCAGGATCAGGGCCATGTTGCGCTCCTGCTGCAGGTTGACCAGTAGCTCCATGATCTGCGCCTGGATGGTCACGTCCAGCGCCGTGGTCGGCTCGTCGGCGATCAGCAGCTTGGGCTCGCCGGCAATGGCCATGGCGATGGCCACCCGTTGGCTCATGCCGCCGGACAGTTGATGCGGATAGGCGTCCAGGCGACTCTCGGCGGCCGGGATCTCGACCTTCTGCAGCAGTTCCAGGGCCCGTTGCCGCGCCGCCTTGCCCTTGAGGCCCAAGTGTTGACGCAGCACTTCTTCGATCTGATAACCCACGGTGTAGCTGGGGTTCAGGGCCGTCATCGGGTCCTGGAAGACCATGGCGATATCCTTGCCCACCACCTTGCGCCGTTGCCGGCCGCTGAGGGTGAGCATGTCGGTACCGTCGAAGGTCATGGCATCGGCGGTGATCCGGCCCGGGGCCTCAACCAGGCCCATCAGGGCCATCATGGTCACCGATTTGCCCGAACCGGACTCGCCGACGATGGCCAGGATTTCGCCGGATTGAACCTGCAAGTCCAGCCCGTCCACCACCGGCACGGCGTCCGCGTCGCCAAAACGCACGTTGAGGTTGTTGATCTGCAACAAAGACATGGGTGTGCTCCTCAGGCGGCGTTCTTGAGTTTGGGGTCGAGCGCATCGCGCAGGCCATCACCCATCAGGTTGATCGCCAGTACGCTGAGCAGGATGGTCAGGCCCGGCAGGCTCACCACCCACCAGGCGCGCTCAATGTAATCCCTGGCCGAGGCCAGCATGGTGCCCCACTCCGGCGTCGGGGGTTGCACGCCAAGGCCCAGGAAACCCAAGGCGGCGGCATCGAGGATGGCCGAGGAAAAGCTCAAGGTGGCCTGCACGATCAGCGGCGCCATGCAGTTGGGCAGCACGGTCACGAACATCAGGCGCCACAGCCCAGCGCCCGCCAGCCGGGCGGCGGTGACGTAGTCGCGGTTAAGCTCGCCCATCACGGCGGCGCGGGTCAGGCGCACGTACGAGGGCAGCGAGACAATGGCAATGGCGATCACGGTGTTGATCAGGCCAGGGCCGAGGATGGCGACGATGGCGACGGCCAGTAGCAGCGAGGGCAGGGCCAGCATCACGTCCATCAGGCGCATGATCGAAGGGCCGACGAAGTGCGGGAAGAAGCCTGCCAGCAACCCGAGGAGAATGCCGGGGATCAGCGATATCACCACCGATGACAAGCCAATCAGCAAGGACAGGCGCGCCCCCTGGATCAAGCGCGAGAGCAGGTCGCGGCCAAGCTCATCAGTGCCCAGGATGAACTGCCAGGTGCCGCCCTCCAGCCACACCGGAGGGGTGAGCAGAAATTCGCGGTACTGTTCGCTGGGGTCGTGGGGTGCGACCCAGGGCGCAAACAGCGCGCAGAACACCACCACGCACATGAACGCCAGGCCCATCACCGCGCCCTTGTTGCGCGCGAAGGCTTGCCAGAATTCCTTGTAGGGCGAGGGGTAGAGCAGGCTCTGGTCCACCGGGCTGACCGGGGACAGGTTTTTTGCAGTCGGGTTGGTCATGACGGGGCCTCAGCGCTGATGACGGATGCGTGGGTTGGCCAGGCCGTAGAGAATGTCCACGACGAAGTTGACCAGGATCACCAGGCAGGCAATCAACAGAATGCCGTTCTGGACCACGGGGTAGTCACGGGCACCGATGGCTTCGATCAGCCATTTGCCGATGCCCGGCCAGGAGAAGATGGTTTCGGTCAACACTGCACCGGCCAGCAAGGTGCCGACCTGCAGGCCGAACACAGTCAAGACGGGAATCAGGGCGTTGCGCAAGCCGTGCATGAACACGACCCGGGCCGGGGAAAGCCCTTTGGCGCGCGCCGTGCGGATGTAGTCCTCGCGCAGCACTTCGAGCATGGAGGAGCGCGTCATGCGTGCGATCACGGCCAGCGGGATGGTACCGAGGACGATGGCCGGCAGAATCAGGTGCATCACCGCATCCTTGAACGAGCCTTCTTCATCGCTGAGCAGGGTGTCGATGAGCATGAAGCCGGTCTTGGGTTCGATGTCATACAGCAGGTCGATGCGCCCGGATACCGGAGTCCAGCCCAGGCTCACCGAGAAGAACATGATCAGGATCAGGCCCCACCAGAAGATCGGCATCGAGTAGCCGGCCAGCGAAATCCCCATCACCCCGTGGTCGAACAGCGAGCCGCGCTTGAGCGCGGCGATCACCCCAGCCAGCAAGCCGACCACGCCGGCGAACAGCAAGGCGGCCATGGCCAGTTCCAGGGTGGCCGGGAACAAGGTGGTGAACTCGCTCCATACGCTCTCGCGCGTGCGCAGCGACTCGCCCAGGTCGCCCTGGGCCAGCTTGCCGATGTAGTCCAGGTACTGGGCTGGCAACGGTTTGTTCAGGCCCAGCCGTTCCATGGCCTGGGCGTGCATTTGCGGGTCGACCCTGCGTTCGCCCATCATCACTTCCACCGGGTCACCGGGGATCAGGCGTATCAGCGCGAAGGTCAGCAAGGTGATGCCGAAAAAGGTCGGGATCAACAGGCCGAGGCGCCGGGCAATAAAACTCAACATGGTCGCAGTTACCTCATCAGGCCGCATGGCAGGTACCTGCCACGGCAGAGCCGCCATTGCCCACAGGGCAACGGCGGTCGTTGTTGTTCTACTTCACTCGGGTGGTAGCGAAGTTGTTGCTGGTCAGGGGGCTGATCACGTAGCCCTCCACGTTGTCACGCATGGCCGTGAACACCTTGGGGTGGGCCATGCTGATCCAGGGCTGGTCCTCATCGTACACCGTCAATGCCTCGCTATAGAGCCTGGCACGCTCGTCGTTGTCGCTCACCTCGCGGGCGCGGGTGATCAGTGCCTGGAATTTCGAGTTGCACCAGCGTGCATAGTTCTCGCCATTGCTGGCCGCCTCGCAGCTAAGCAAGGGGGTGAGGAAGTTGTCCGGGTCGCCGTTGTCGCCGGCCCAGCCACTGGACACCAGGTCCGCCTCGCCTTTCTTGGCACGGCGCAGCATTTCGGCCCATTCCATGACACGGATATCCAGCTTAAGGCCGATCTGCGCCAGGTCGGCCTGAAGCATCTCGGCGGACAGTCGCGGGTTTGGGTTGGTCGGGCCGCCGCCATTGCGGGTGAACAGGGTGATGACCGTGCCCTGGGGCACACCGGCTTGTTTAAGCAGCGCACGCGCCTGGTCCAGATCGCGTGGCGGGTTCTGGTTGGCGGTGTTGTAGCCGATCATCGAAGGGGGATACGGGTTGACGCCGACCAGCGCATTGCCTTTGCCGAACAGCTGGTCGACGTGGGTCTGGCGGTCGAAGGCCATGTTGATCGCCTTGCGCACGCGTACATCACTCAGGTACGGATGCTGGGTGTTCATGGCAATGTAGCCGGTCACCAGCGCTTCGGTCTGCGCGACCTTCAGGCGCGGATCCGCCATGATCGACGGCACATCGTCTGGTTTGGGATACAGCGCAACCTGGCACTCGTTGGCGCGCAACTTCTGCAGGCGCACGTTACTGTCGGTGGCGATGGCGAAAACCAGGGCATCGGCGGGCGGCTTGCCACGGAAGTAGTCCGGGTTGGGCTTGAAGCGGACCTGGGCATCCTTGTTGTAGCGCTGGAAAATGAACGGCCCGGTGCCGATTGGCTTGCTGTTGAGCTCTGCCGTTTTGCCGGCTGCCAACAACTGATCGCCGTACTCGGCGGAATAGATGGACGTGAAGCCCATGGCCATGTCGCGCAGGAAAGGCGCCTCGGGCCGGGTCAGGGTGATCACTACGGTGTAGTCGTCGGTCTTGTCCACCGACTTGAGCAACGATTTGAAGGCCATGCTCTCGAAGTAGGGGTAGCCGATGCTGGTCTTGTCGTGCCAGGGGTGGTTCGGGTCAAGCTGGCGGCGCAAGCTCCAAAGCACATCGTCGGCGTTCAGATCGCGGCTGGGCTTGAAATAGTCGGTGGTGTGGAACTTCACCCCACGGCGAAGGTGGAAGGTATAGGTCAGGCCGTCGGCAGAAATGTCCCAGCGCTCGGCCAGGGCTGGTTGTACATCCGTGGTGCCGGGCTTGAAGTCCACCAGGCGGTCGAAGAGGGTTTCAGCTGCAGCGTCGGACGTCACCGCCGTGGTGTATTGCACCACGTCGAACCCTTCGGGGCTGGCCTCGGTGCACACCACCAGCGGCTTGGCGGCCAGCTGAGACGTACTGCCCAGGATCAGCGTTGCCAGCAACAGCCGCAGTGCCGATGTCTTCTTGGTCACAGCTTGCATGGATCAATTCTCCCTGCGTTGTGCTCCAGCCTGACGCCCGACCCGCTGGCAAGCGGGCCGGGCGGCCGGTCAGAGGATGTTGAACGGAATGGTGGTCACGAGCCTGAATTCGTTCAGGCTGCCATCGCCCTGTGCCTTGCTTGCGCGGTGCGTGGTGTAGGTAGCGCGGATGCTGGTGTCCTTGAGCGGTCCGCTCTGTACCGCGTAGCTGGTGCCGATGCCCCACTCGTAATGGGTCTCGCCATCGAGGCCTTGGACGTCGTAGGCGCTGCCTCGGTAATGGGTGCCGTCGATGCCCCAGCCACGCGCGTTGTACAGGTTGAATTTCAGCCCTGGCACGCCGTAGTAGGCCATGTTGAGCACATAGGATAGCTGCAGCGATTTCTCGTTCGGGCCGTTGAAGTCCGACAGCAGCGAGTTGGCCAGGTAGATGCCGTTGGTTTCGTGGAGGTAGTCGAAATACTCGTTGCCATTGACCTGCTGCCAGGCGGCGGTAAGGGTGTGCGCCTGATGGGTCAGGCCCAGCGACAGGCTGTAGGTGTCGTTGTCGATGTCGCCCATCTTGCGGCTGCCGGCGTCCACCGTCTTGTAGTAGTTAAGACCCGTGGACAGGCTGAGCACGGCGCTGTCGCCGAACAGGTGATTGGCGCCGAAATAATACTGGTTCCAGAAATCGTCGACCTTGGTGGCGTACAGGCTGGTGGTCAGGCTCTTGAGGGGCTGGTAGTTGATACCGACCGTGCTGGCGCGGTCGGTTTCCACCCCGGCCGCCCCGTATTCGCTGCGGAACTTGCTCAGGCTCTGCTCGGTACGTGGCGAGACCCGGTCGAAGGTACCCAGGTCGAACGTCAGGTTGTCGAATTCAGCGCTGTGCAGGAATGCGCCCTGAAAACTGGAGGGCAGGGCGCGGTTGCCGATGAAAGCGATCATCGGGGTATCGACGGCCTGACGACCGAGGGTCAGGGTGGTATTGGACATACGCGCCTTGACGTTGCCCAACCCCAGTTTGCTCCACTGGCCGATGGCATCGCCGTCGCTGTGGGTCAGGGTACGGTTGTTGGGCCCTGCAATCGCTTCGCGATCCTGCTGCAGGGCGATGGCATTGTAGCCGGCTGCCTCCACGGCAAAGCCCACCGTGCCCTGGGTAAAGCCCGAGGTGTAGTTGAGGATGGTGCCCTGCACCCAGTTTTCACGCGTGTGGGTGGGGTGACGGGTACCGTCGCTCTTGTAGTAGCGCCATAGCGGTGCGCGGGTGGCGCGTTCGCGGGCGTACCAGTTGCGCGTCGTCCCGCTCAAGCTCTGGCCATCGACGAAACCCTTGGCCTGCGCCTGGGCGCTTTGGGCTGCGACGGTGAGCGGCAGGTAGGCTTGGCTCTGTGGGTCGGCGTGGGCGGTGGTGGTTGCCGCGCCTATGGCTAACGCCAGCGCGCTCGAATTGAACAGTCTCACGATAGAAGCTCCTTTTCATTTCTAGTTATTGCCGGCCTTTTGGGCCGGGTGGGTGTTGCCGTGTTGCCTGGAGCGCCCCGGGATCACCGAGGCTGAAGCTGACGATGGTCATGCATGGCGCGCGGGTCTCCCCACCTGCGCGCCACGCCTGTCCGGCGGTGCTAATCGACGCTGACGCCGGAAAAATCGTTGCGTCCGAACGGGCTGACCTTGAACCCGGACACTTGGGTGCTCAGGGGCTGATTGACAGTTGAGTGGGCCACTGGCGTGATCGGCACCTGCTGCTTGAGCCGCTGCTGGGCTTGCTGATAGAGCGTGGTGCGCTGGGCCTGGTCGGTGACCTGCTTGGCTTGCTTGACCAGGCTGTCGTACTGCGGGTCGCACCATTGCGAGTAGTTGTTGCTGCCAATGGCATCGCAGCTGTACAGCGTGCCCAGCCAGTTGTCGGGGTCGCCGTTGTCACCTGTCCAACCGATCAGCGCCACATCGTGCTCACCGCTCTTGAGGCGCTTGATGTATTCGCCCCATTCGTAGCTGACGATGCGCACTTTAAAGCCCAGCTTGCTCCAATCGGCTTGGAGCATTTCGGCCATCAGCTTGGCGTTAGGGTTGTAGGGGCGTTGCACCGGCATGGCCCACAGGGTGATTTCGGTGCCAGGCTTGACCCCGGCCTGTTCGAGCAGCTGGCGGGCTTTGTCCGGGTCATGGGGTGCATCGGTGATGCTGGTGTCGTAGGACCACTGTGTGGGCGGCATCGCGTTGACCGCCCGTTGCCCGGCTTGCTGGTACACCGCCTGCAGGATGGCTTGCTTGTTGACCGCCATGTCCATGGCCTGGCGCACCTCAAGCCGGTCGAATGGCGGGTGCTGGGTGTTGTAGGCGATATAGCCCAGGTTGAACCCTGCTTGCTGCAAGACCTGCACTTTGGGGTCCTGCTTGAGCCCTGGCAGGTCGGCCGGCCGCGGATGCAGGGTGACCTGGCACTCGTTGCGGCGCAGTTTCTGGATGCGCACCGACGGGTCGACATTGATCGAGAACACCAGGTTGTCGAGCTTCACCTGCTCGGGCGCCCAGTAGGCACGGTTGGCCTTGTAGCGGATCTGCGAGTCCTTCTGGTAACGCTGGAACACGAACGGGCCGGTGCCTATCGGTTGCTGGTTGATGTCGCTGGGCCGCCCGGTCTTGATCAGTTGCTCGGCGTATTCGGCGGACAGGATCGATGCAACGCTCATGGCCAGGTTCTGGATGAACGCGGCGTCTACCGTGTGCAGCGTGAACACCACGGTGTATGGGTTGATCTTTTCGACGCCTGCGATGTTCTTGTCCAGGCCCATGCTGACGAAGTAGGGAAACTCGGTAGGGTAGGCCTTGCGAAACGGGTGCTGCCTGTCGAGCATGCGGTTGAAGGTGAACAGCACGTCGTCTGCGTTGAAGGGACGGCTGGGGGTGAAGGCCTTGTTGCTGTGAAAGCTCACGCCTTCGCGCAGGTGAAAGGTGTAGCGCAGGCCGTTCTCGCTGACTTCCCAGCGGGTGGCCAGGGCAGGGTGTACCGCCGTGCCGCCGCGTTCGAACTCCACCAGGCGGTTGTAGATCGGCTGGGCGGCGTCATTGTCGGTGGCGGTGGTGTATTGGGCCGTATCGAAACCGGCCGGGCTGCCTTCGGAGCAGAACACCAGGTTGTTGGCCATCACCGCTGGCGTCTGGCCGACGAGGGCCAGGGCGAGCAGCGTAGAAAGTCGGGTCAGGTGGCGCATGCTAAGTCCTTTTGGGTGCGGGGCCGGCTCCGGGCACGAATCGCGGCAACAGTTCGCCTGTCCCGCACGCTTGGCAGCGGGACGACTGGGTATGGATTGGGTGGGTCAGGCGCCCGTCAGGCGGGCGCAGCCCTCAGGCTATTTGTCCACGCTGACGCCGTAGAACGCGTTCAGGGCAAATGGACTGATCTTGAAGTCCTTCACCTTGGCACTCATGGGCTGGTAGACGGTGGAGTGGGCGATCGGGGTGATCGGCACCTGTTCCTTGAGGATGTGCTGGGCTTTCTGATAAAGCTCGGTGCGCTTGGCCTGGTCGGAGGTGGCCTTGGCCTGCTTGATCAAGTCATCGTAGGGCTTGTAGCACCACTTGGAGAAGTTGTTGCCGTCGATGGCGTCGCAGCCATACAAGGTGCCCAGCCAGTTGTCAGGGTCGCCATTGTCCCCGCTCCAGCCAATGAGCATGGCGCCCTGTTCGCCCGCCTTGGAGCGCTTGATGTACTCGCCCCATTCATAGCTGACGATCTTGGCCTTGATACCGACCTTGGCCCAGTCTGCCTGGAGCATCTCGGCCATCAGCTTGGCGTTGGGGTTGTACGGGCGCTGGACCGGCATGGCCCAAAGAGTAATTTCGGTGCCGTCCTTGATGCCGGCTTCCTTGAGCAATTGGCGGGCCTTGTCGGGGTCGTAGGGAGCGTCCTTGATGCTGCTGTCATACGACCACTGGGTCGGCGGCATGGCATTGACCGCCAGCTGGCCTGCCCCCTGGTACACCGACTCGATGATTTTCTGCTTGTCCACGGCCATGTCCAGCGCCTGGCGCACCTTGAGCTGGGCCATGGGGTTGGGCTGATTGCTGCCCTTGAGCTGGTCCATCACGTTGTAGGCGATGTAGCCCAGGTTGAAGCCCGCCTGCTGGGGCATCTGCAGCTTGGGGTCCTGCTTGAGCGGGGCGATATCGGCTGGGCGCGGGAACAGCGTGACCTGGCACTCGTTCTTCTTGAGTTTCTGCATGCGCACCGAAGCGTCGGTGGTGATGGCGAAGATCAGGTTGTCGATCTTCACGTCCTCGGGTTTCCAGTAGTCCTTGTTACCCTTGAAGCGGATCTGCGCGTCTTTCTGGTACTTGCTGAACACGAACGGGCCGGTGCCGATCGGCTTCTGATTGATGTCGGCGGCCTTGCCATTCTTGAGCAACTGGTCGGCGTACTCGGCGGACTGGATGGACGCAAAGCTCATGGCCAGGTTCTGGATGAAAGCGGCGTCGACGTCGTTGAGAGTGAACTTGACCGTGTGGTCGTCCAGTTTCTCGACGCTGGCGATATTCTTATCCATGCCCATGTCGGTGAAGTACGGGAACTCGGTGGGGTAGGCCTTGCGGAACGGATGGTCCTTGTCGAGCATGCGGTTGAACGTGAACAGCACGTCGTCTGCATTGAACGGGCGGGTGGGCTTGAAGTAATCGGTGGTGTGGAACTTCACGCCTTCGCGCAGGTGGAAGGTGTAGGTCTTGCCATCCTCCGCCACCTCCCAGCGCGTTGCCAGCCCAGGAATGACCGCGGTGCCGCCTCGCTCGAACTGAGTCAACCGGTTGAAAACCGTTTCGGCAGAGGCGTCGAAATCGGTACCGGTGGTGTATTGCCCCGGGTCGAAACCGGCCGGGCTGCCTTCTGAACAGAACACCAGGTTGGAAGCGGCGAAGGCCGACGGGGCGCCGGTGAGCAAACCTGCGCCTAGCAGGAACGGAATGACTGCATGTTTGAGCATGTTGGCCTCATTGTTGTCATTGTTCAGAAGAGGCGGCCTCGTGAGCCGACCTGCGGATACTTATGCAGGGGTGGGCCCAATGCAATATGCACAAGGTTAGTCGGGACTTGAAATGTGGCACGGCAGTACATGAATGTCGCATCGGTGTAACTTTTGACGGAGTTAAACGTTTGCGAGGGCAGAATGGTGGCTTTTTGCGGAATATTGCTGATTAAAGGAAGATGTCGGGAAAGGCTTAAGAGGGTGTAGGAAATCTCTTAAAATGCGGGCTACCCGTTAGGGGAAGAAGAAAAGCCCTGGCGGGCCAGTGAAGGCGCCAGGGCATCTGCTGCTGGTCAGGGGCTGGCCTTGGACCTACCCCTGCCGCCTTGCGGTCAGGGCATCTGAACTTCGATCAAGCCATCGGCGTTCATGCTCACTTCGCTGGTGCCTGCCTCGATGTCCGGCGCGGGCGCAGCCTCGTCTGCTGCCATGGCTTTCATTGCCATCGGCGCACTGCGCAGGTAAGGACGTGGGTAGCCGCTGCTGTTCAAGTTGAGGCTGACCACCTTGTAACCGCTGCCGCCCAGGGCTTCGGTGGCCAACTGGGCGCGCGCCTTGAACGCGTCGACGGCCTCCTTGAGCAGCGCGTCTTCGCTGGACTTGCGGGTAGCCGGTGCAATGGAGAAGTCCATGCCGCCCATTTTCAGGTCTTGCAGCAGCTCGGCGGTGAGCTGTGAAAGCGCCGGGAAGTCCGCGCTTTCGAGCCGCAGCTCGGCACGCTCGCGCCAGCCGGTGATTTTCTGGCCCTTGGTGTCGTACACCGGGTAGCTGTTGCGGCTGCCCTGGCTGATCTTGACGTCCTTGACCTGGCGCGACTGCTGCACGGCCTTGTTCATGGTCTCGGTGATCTGCTTGGCAAGCTTGCTCGGGTCGGTGTTCTGCGCTTCGCTGTAGAGGGTCACGACCATCAGGTCGCGTGCCACTTCCTTGCTCACTTCGGCGCGCAGCGACACCTGGTTGAAGCGCGGTTCATCGGCGGCCAGCGCTGGCAGGCTGGCCAGCAGACCGCAGGACAAGAGAAGGGCAGCGCCGCGACGTTGGATTAGCATAAGGTGCTCCTTGGCAGATGAAAGCGTGGGGTGTGGCCATCCATTCCACGCATGGCGCATCAGACCGGGAACAGTGTAGTGGGTTCAGCGCTGGCCCGTTGAACCTGTGACAAAGTGTGGCGGTTTGCCGCATCACTGCAGCAGCATGCCCCGCTTCGGTATACTCCAGCCGATTTTCTGGAGCACTCATCAGGAGAGCTCATGCTCGCCGCCGTACAACCGCTGTCCGCTACACGCCAGAACCTCTGGCGACTGACCGTCATTCGCGTTCTTGTGTTGGCCGCCCAGGCCGGCTCGGTGGGCGTGGCCTACTGGACCGAGCTGTTGCCACTGCCCTGGCTGTCGCTGGCCGGCACCCTGGCCTTGTCCTCGCTGCTGTGCGCGTTCACGGCGCTGCGCCTGCGCCTGTCGCTGCCGGTCACCGAACTCGAATATGCCCTGCAACTGGCGTGCGACCTGTTGATACACAGCGCCCTGCTGTACTACTCCGGCGGCTCGACCAACCCCTTCGTGTCCTACTACCTGGTGCCGCTGGCGATCGCGGCGGTTACGCTGCCCTGGCTGTATTCGCTGATTCTGTCGGGCATCGCGCTGACGGCCTACAGCCTGCTGCTGGTGCAGTTCTACCCGCTCGAAGGCCTGCCGCTGGCACGGGACAAGATGCAGGTCTACGGCATGTGGCTGAGCATTGCGCTGGCCGCGGCGGTGATCACGTTCTTTGCCGCGCGCATGGCCGAGGAACTTCGGCGCCAGGAGCACCTGCGCTCGGAGCGGCGCGAAGAAAGCCTGCGCGATGAGCAATTGCTGGCCGTGGCCACCCAGGCTGCGGGCGCAGCCCACGAGCTGGGTACGCCGCTGGCGACGATGAGCGTGTTGCTCAACGAGATGCGCCAGGATCACACCGATCCGCTGCTGCAGGAAGACCTGCAGATCCTTCAGGACCAGGTCAAGCTGTGCAAGGAAACCCTGCAACAGCTGGTTCGCGCAGCCGAGGCCAATCGCCGGCTGGCCATCGTCGAGCAGGACGTCACCGTCTGGCTCGACGAGGCCCTCAACCGCTGGCACCTGATGCGCCCGGAAGCCAGTTACCGCTTCCAGCGCCTGCGTGATGGTCTTGTCCCCCGGCTGACGCCACCGCCTGACCTGACCCAGGCGCTGCTCAACCTGTTGAACAATGCCGCCGACGCCTGTCCTGATGACCTGGAGGTGCGCCTGGACTGGGATCACCAGGACATCGTCATCAGCATCCGCGACCATGGCCCTGGCGTACCGCCAGCCATCGCCGAAGCCATTGGCAAACCTTTCATTACCACCAAAGGCAAGGGCTTCGGCCTGGGCCTGTTCCTGAGCAAGGCCAGCGTCACCCGTGCGGGTGGCTCAGTGAAACTCTATAGTCATGAACAAGGTGGCACCCTGACCGAATTGCGCCTGCCCTACGGCATGCGAGGAGAAGCATGATGAGTGAAGAAAACCAGGTCGAAACCGAAGAGCTGCCGCACCTGCTGCTGGTGGACGACGATGCTACCTTTACCCGGGTGATGGCCCGGGCCATGAGCCGCAGGGGCTTTCGGGTGAGCACCGCCAGCTCGGCCGAAGAAGGTTTGATCCTGGCCCAGCAAGACCTGCCGGACTACGCCATGCTCGACCTGAAAATGGACGGGGATTCGGGCCTGGTGCTGCTGCCCAAGCTGCTGGAGTTGGACCCGGAAATGCGGGTCGTCATCCTGACCGGGTACTCGAGCATCGCCACGGCAGTGGAAGCGGTCAAGCGCGGCGCCTGCAACTACCTGTGCAAACCGGCTGACGCTGACGACGTGCTGGCGGCCTTGTTGTCCGAGCACACCGACCTGGACACGCTGGTGCCGGAAAACCCCATGTCCGTGGACCGTCTGCAGTGGGAACACATCCAGCGTGTGTTGAACGAGCACGAGGGCAACATCTCGGCGACCGCGCGCGCGCTGGGCATGCACCGCCGGACATTGCAGCGCAAATTGCAGAAGCGGCCAGTGCGGCGCTGAATGCTGCTGCAGGCGCGATCTTGGCGGACGCCGGACCGGCCGCGATGAGCCCAGATGTACTGGGGCTGCGAGTTTGAAATCCTGCGGCCGCTGCGCGGCCCATCGCGTCCGGTTCAGTACTTCAGCAGGGCTGCTTGCCAGGCCATCACGGCACAATGCCCGCAAATCCTGGCCGTTGGCGTATCATTAGCCCCCTAACGGCAACCCCCCTTTCAGGATTGTGCGCCCATGCTTGCCCTTCTCATCCAGACGCTGAACATCACGGCGCCCGTTTTCGCCATGTTGTTTCTGGGCGTGTTGCTTCGCCGTATCCACCTGATCGACGACAACTTCAACAAGGTCGCCTCGCAACTGGTGTTCAACGTCTGCATGCCGGCCTTGCTGTTTCTGGGCATCTATCATGCCGACCTGGCGGCTGCGGTCCGGCCTGGGATCATGCTCTATTTCACGGTGGCCACCCTGGCCGGATTTGCCATCGCCTGGGGCATGGCCGTCTGGCGCAGCCCGTGGGCCGACCGAGGCATCTACACCCAGGGGGCCTTTCGCGGCAACAACGGCGTGATTGGCCTGGCACTGGCCGCAAGCTTGTACGGCGACTATGGCATCTCATTGGGTGCAGTGTTGGCCGGGTTGGTGATCCTGCTGTACAACTCGTTGTCTGCCATCGTGCTGGCGGTCTACAGCCCCGATCTGAAGTCCGACCCGTGGAGCATCCTCAAAAGCATCCTGAAAAACCCGCTGATCCTCAGCGTGCTGGTCGCCATTCCCATGGCCTACGGCCAAGTCCCGTTGCCAAATTGGCTGCTTACCTCCGGTGATTACCTGGCGCAGATGACGCTGCCCCTGGCCCTGATCTGCATTGGCGGCACCCTGTCGCTGACGGCTCTGCGCGACAGCGGCCGGCTGGCCGTGGACGCCAGCCTGGTAAAAATGGCCTGGCTGCCGCTGATCGGTACCCTTGGCGCCTGGCTTTGTGGTTTTCGCGGGGCCGAACTGGGCATCCTGTTCCTCTACATCGGCAGCCCTACCGCAGCGGCCAGCTACGTGATGGCGCGTGCGGCCAACGGCAACCATGAACTGGCCGCTTCGATCATCGTGATCACCACGCTAATGGCCGCGATCACCACCAACATTGGTATTTTCATCTTGCAGTGGGGCGGATGGATCTAGATCCTTGACTGCAAACAACAGCAACAGCATTGCCTCACTGAGCGAAAGGACACTTCATGCAAGACCAGAGCACGCCCGAGCGGTTACAGCGCGGGCTGAAGAATCGTCACATCCAGCTGATCGCGCTCGGCGGCGCCATCGGCACGGGGTTGTTCCTGGGCATCGCCCAGACCATTCAGCTGGCCGGCCCCTCGGTCTTGCTGGGCTATGCCATTGCTGGCCTGATGGCTTTCCTGATCATGCGCCAGCTTGGGGAAATGGTCGTCGAAGAGCCGGTCGCCGGTAGCTTCAGCCATTTTGCCCACCAGTACTGGAGCGAGTTCGCAGGTTTCGTGTCTGGCTGGAACTACTGGGTAGTCTACGTGTTGGTCGGCATGGCCGAGCTGACGGCGGTGGGTATCTACGTCCAGTACTGGTGGCCTGAGTTTCCAACCTGGGCCACGGCCGCGATCTTCTTCGTGGTGATCAACCTGATCAACCTCACCCAGGTGAAGGTTTATGGTGAGATGGAGTTCTGGTTCGCCTTGGTAAAAATCGTCGCCATCGTCAGCATGATAGGCTTTGGCGCCTGGTTGCTCAGCACCGGCAGCGGCGGCCCGGACGCCAGTGTGGCCAACCTGTGGCAATACGGCGGGTTCTTCCCCAATGGTGTGACCGGCCTGGTCATGGCCCTGGCCGTGATCATGTTTTCGTTCGGTGGCCTGGAACTGGTAGGCATCACGGCCGCCGAGGCCGACAATCCGCGCCAGAGCATTCCCAAGGCCACCAACCAGGTGGTCTACCGGATCCTGATCTTCTACATCGGCGCGCTTGCGGTGCTGCTTTCGCTGTACCCCTGGCAGAAAGTGGTACAAGGCGGTAGCCCGTTCGTGATGATCTTCCATGAACTGGACAGCGACCTGGTCGCGACCATCCTCAACATCGTGGTCCTGACAGCGGCGTTGTCGGTTTACAACAGTTGCGTGTACGCCAACAGCCGCATGCTGTTCGGCCTGGCCAGCCAAGGCGATGCCCCACGTCAGTTGCTCAAGGTCAGCCGCAGCGGTGTACCCCTGGCAGCTTTAGGCATTTCTGCCCTGGCCACGGGCCTGTGCGTGGTGATCAATTACCTGATGCCCGGCCAAGCCTTTGGCCTGCTGATGGCACTGGCGGTGTCGGCATTGGTGATCAACTGGGCCAGCATCAGCATCACCCACCTCAAGTTCCGCAAGGCCAAGCGCGCGGCAGGGGTACAGCCCTTCTACCAGAGCTTGGGTCATCCGTTCACCAACTACCTGTGCCTGGCCTTCATCGTGCTGATTTTGGTGGTGATGTACCTGACGCCACCTATTCGCATCTCCGTGATGTTGATCCCGGGCTGGATCCTGCTGCTGTGGGTAGCCTTCAAGTTGAAGAAGGCTCGTCAGGCCAGCCGCTGACCTGACGCTCGGTACTCAATGCTGGCGGCGCCAGGCGCGCACCGTGGTGTACACCAACACCACCGCCAGCACGGGCAATACATAGAGCAGCATCAGGCGCTCCAGGCGCTCGGCCAGGGGCATGCCCATGGTGAACGCGGCGATGTGCAGGCCGTAGGCCAGGTACAGGCACAGGAACACCAGTCCTTCGGCCCGGGTGATGCGATAACCCGAATAAAACACCGGCAAGCTCAACGCGGCCACGCCCAGCATGACGGGCAGGTCGAAATCCAGTGCATTGGGCGAAATCGACAAGGGCTCGGGGGTCACCACGGCGGTCAGGCCCAACACGCCCAGCAGGTTGAACAGGTTGCTGCCGATCACCGTGCCCACGGCGATCTCGCGTTCACCGCGCAAGGCAGCGATCAGGGCTGCCGCCAGTTCCGGCAACGACGTGCAGATGGCCACCACCGTAAGGCCGATGACGCGCTCGGACAGGCCCAGGTCGGTGGCCACCTCCACGGCCGCGTCGAGCAGCAGATGACCGGCCAGGCTCAGCAGCCCCAGGCCTGCCATCACCAACAGCAGCGCAGCGCACCAGAAGCGCGCCGGGCTTTGTGGCACCGATGGCGGGGCAGGGTAGGTGCGTGCGTAGTGACGGGACTGGTGCCAGAGCATGGCCAGATAACCCACCAGCCCCAGCAGCAGCAACACGCCTTCAACGCGTCCCAGATAGCCATTGGCAGCCAACCCGTAGACCAAGGCACTGGCCAGGATCATCAACGGGATATCCAGGCGTACCAGCTGGCGAGAGACGCGAAGCGGAATGACCAGGGCTGCCAGGCCAAGAATGGCCAGCACATTGAAGATGTTGCTGCCGATGACGCTGCCCACGGCAACGTCCGGTGCGCCTTGGTAGGCGGCCTGCAGGCTGAGGGTCAACTGGGGTGCGGTGCTGCCGAATGCCACCAGGCTCAGCCCGATGATCAGCGGCCGGACATGAAGGCGTTGCGCCAGGCGCAGTGCAGCCCGTACCAGCAGTTCGGCGCCTGCGACCAACAGCAGCAAGGCGATGCCCAGCTGCAGCAGGCTGAACGTGGGGAGGGTGGCCAGATCGAAAATGGTAGGGCTCCTGGGCGTCAGTCACTAAGACCTTGTACTCGCACGCGCGCCGTTCCGCTACGCACCATGCCGATTTTTTCAGCGGCAGCCCGAGACAGGTCGATCAGTCGACTGCGGGCGTGCGGGCCGCGGTCATTGATACGGACCACGACGCTGCGTCGATTGGCCAGGTTGGTCACCAGCACCCGGCTGCCGAACGGCAGGTTGCGATGAGCCGCCGTCAGGCCATGCTGATTGAACGCCTCGCCGCTGGCGGTGCGTTTGCCGTGATGGCGGGCACCGTAGTAGGAGGCAGTACCCGTGCGGTCATATCCTCGCGGGTCGATGTCATGGCTGGCGCAGCCTGCCAGACAGGAAAAGAGGGCCAAACTGGCCAGAGAACGTTTCAACATGCAGGTACTCCAGTGCGCCGCAGCTTGTGACCGGGCGCGGGACAAACCAAGGTTGACCAGGGTGCGCTGGTCAGCCTCGGCTGGTCTGTCAGCGAGGGCGAGCCCCCGCTGGAGGGTACGGTCAGCCTTCGAGCTTGGCCTTGAGCAGCTGATTCACCTGCCCAGGGTTGGCCTTGCCCTTGGATGCCTTCATGGCTTGGCCGACGAAGAAGCCGAACATCTTGCCGCGCTTGGCCTCGTCGGCGGCGCGGTACTGTTCGACCTGTTCGGCGTTGGCCGCCAGCACCTCGTCGAGCATCGATTCGATAGCGCCACTGTCGGTGACCTGCTTGAGGCCGCGGCTTTCGATGATGGTGTCGGCATCGCCTTCACCTGCGGCCATGGCCTCGAACACGGTCTTGGCGATCTTGCCGCTGATGGTGTTGTCGCGGATGCGCACCAGCATGCCGCCCAACTGTGCGGCGGTGACCGGGGCCTGGTCGATCTCGATGCCCAGCTTGTTGAGCAGGCTGCCCAGCTCGACCATGACCCAGTTGGCGGCCATTTTGGCGTCGCCCCCGAGCTTGACCACCTCCTCGAAGTAGTCCGCCTGTTCACGGCTCGAGGCCAGTACGTTGGCATCGTACGCCGACAGCCCGTACTGGCTCTGGAAGCGCTCGACTTTCTGGGTGGGCAGTTCCGGCAAGCCGGCGCGCACGGTTTCGAGGAAGCTGTCCTCGATGACCACCGGCAGCAGGTCCGGGTCGGGGAAGTAACGGTAGTCGTTGGCTTCCTCCTTGCTGCGCATGGAGCGGGTTTCGTCCTTGTTCGGATCGTACAGGCGCGTTTCCTGAACCACCTTGCCGCCGTCCTCGATCAAGTCGATCTGGCGTTGGATTTCGCTGTTGATCGCGCGCTCGATGAAGCGGAACGAGTTGACGTTCTTGATCTCGCAGCGAGTGCCAAACTCGGTCTGGCCCTTGGGCCGGATCGACACGTTGCAGTCGCAGCGCAGCGACCCTTCGGCCATGTTGCCGTCGCAGATGCCCAGGTAGCGCACCAGCGCATGAATGGCCTTGACGTAGGCCACCGCTTCCTTGGCGCTGCGCATGTCGGGCTCGGACACGATTTCCAGCAGCGGCGTGCCGGCACGGTTCAGGTCGATGCCGGTAGAGCCGCTGAAATCTTCGTGCAGGCTCTTGCCCGCATCTTCTTCCAGGTGGGCGCGGGTCACGCCAATGCGCTTGATGGTGCCGTCTTCCAGGGCGATGTCCAGGTGGCCCTTGCCCACAATGGGCAGGTCCATCTGGCTGATCTGGTAGCCCTTGGGCAGGTCAGGGTAGAAGTAGTTCTTGCGCGCGAACACGTTGCGCTTGCCGATTTCGGCATCGATGGCCAGGCCGAACATGCACGCCATGCGTACCGCTTCCTGGTTCAGGACCGGCAGTACACCTGGCATGCCCAGGTCGACCAGGCTCGCCTGCGTATTGGGTTGCGAGCCAAACGTGGTGGCACTACCGGAAAAGATTTTCGACTGGGTGGCGAGCTGAGTGTGGATTTCCAGCCCGATCACAACTTCCCATTGCATGTGTCTGTTCCTCAGAAGCCGTTAGGGGCGCGGGTGTGCCAATCGGTCACCTGCTGGTAGCGATGGGCTACGTTGAGCAGGCGGCCTTCCTGGAAGTAGGGCGCCAGCAACTGCACGCCCACCGGCAGGCCATCGACGAAGCCGGCTGGCATCGAGAGGCCTGGCAGGCCCGCGAGGTTGGCCGTGATGGTGTAGACGTCCTCGAGGTAGGCGGCAACCGGATCGCTGCTCTTGGCGCCCAGTTTCCAGGCCGGGTTGGGCGTGGTCGGGCCGAGAATCAGGTCGACGTCCTTGAAGGCAGCCATGAAGTCGTTCTTGATCAGGCGGCGAATTTGCTGGGCCTTCACGTAGTAAGCGTCATAGTAGCCCGCCGACAGGGCGTAGGTGCCGACCATGATGCGGCGCTGCACTTCGGCGCCGAAGCCTTCGCCACGGGAACGCTTGTACAGGTCGGTCAGGTCCTTGGGCGCTTCGCAGCGATGACCGAAGCGAACACCGTCGAAACGCGACAGGTTCGAGGACGCTTCTGCCGGGGCGATCACATAGTACGCCGGGATGGCGTGCTGCATGTTCGGCAGGCTGATTTCCTTGACCACCGCGCCGAGCTTTTCCAGTTCCTTGACGCTGGCCTGTACGAGGTCGGCAATGCGCGGGTCCAGGCCAGCACCGAAGTACTCCTTCGGCAGACCGATGCGCAGCCCTTGCAGCGAATCACCCAGGGTGGCGCTGTAGTCGGGAACCGGCTCCTCGATGCTGGTCGAGTCCTTGGCGTCGAAGCCGGCCATGCCTTGCAGCAATAGCGCGCAGTCCTCGGCCGTGCGGGCCAGGGGGCCGCCCTGATCCAGGCTTGAGGCATAGGCGATCATGCCCCAGCGCGAGACGCGCCCGTAAGTGGGCTTGAGGCCGGTGAGGTTAGTCAGCGCGGCCGGCTGACGGATCGAGCCGCCGGTGTCGGTGCCGGTGGTCACCGGCAACAGGCGCGCGGCTACGGCAGCGGCCGAGCCGCCGGACGAGCCACCGGGTACGTGCTCGAGGTTCCAGGGGTTCTTCACCGCGCCGTAGTGGCTCGATTCGTTGGCCGAGCCCATGGCGAACTCGTCCATGTTGGTCTTGCCCAGCGTCACCATGCCGGCTTCGGCAAGCTTGGCCACCACGGTGGCGTCATAGGGCGCCTTGAAGCTGTCGAGCATCTTCGAGGCGCAGCTGGTGCGCACCCCCTGTGTGCAGAACAGGTCCTTGTGGGCAATGGGCGCGCCCAGCAACGCCCCGCCTTCGCCAGCGGCACGGCGGGCATCGGCGGCACGTGCCTGGCCCAGGGCCAGCTCGTCGGTCACGGTGATGAAGCTGTTGAGCTGTGGGTCGAGCTGCTTGATACGGTCCAGCAGGGCGCTGGTCAGCTCTTCGGAGGAAAACGACTTGTCGGCGAGTCCGCGGGCGATCTCGGCCAGGGTCAATTGATGCATGGCAGGCTCTATCCCTTACTCGATGACTTTCGGAACCAGGTACAGACCGTTCTCGGTCTGCGGGGCGACGGCCTGATAAGCGTCGCGCTGGTTGTGCTCGGTGATCTGGTCGGGGCGCAGGCGCTGGCTGGCCTCCAGGGGGTGAGCCAGGGGTTCGATGCCGGCGGTGTCCACCGCTTGCATCTGGTCGACCAACCCGAGGATGCTGTTCAAGGCGTCGGTAATGCGTGGCAGTTCGCCATCATTTAGGCCCAGTCGGGCCAGATGGGCGATCTTTTCCACGTCGCAGCGTTCAAGCGCCATGGGGGATCTCCAGAAGGATAGAAAGAACGGATTCACTGTCCGCAATGAGGAACATGTCAGCTTTTTGGCGGTCCAATGGCCGCGATCATCGGCTGGCATGCTCGGAAAAACAGCCAATTTAACATATTGGCTCCTTGCCCAAAATCCCTGCCATTGTTAGAGTTTGCCGCACTTTTTTACCCACGCTTTCCCCAGGGTCACTTTCCCATGTTCAAGAAACTGCGTGGCATGTTTTCCAGCGATCTGTCCATCGACCTGGGTACTGCCAACACCCTAATTTACGTGCGTGAGCGCGGTATCGTCCTGAATGAGCCCTCGGTTGTTGCCATCCGTACCCATGGCAATCAGAAAAGCGTCGTCGCCGTCGGTACCGAAGCCAAACGCATGCTGGGCCGTACGCCTGGCAACATCGCAGCCATTCGTCCGATGAAGGACGGCGTGATCGCCGACTTCAGCGTCTGCGAAAAAATGTTGCAATACTTTATCAACAAGGTTCATGAGAACAGCTTCCTGCAGCCCAGCCCCCGCGTGCTGATCTGCGTGCCGTGCAAGTCCACCCAGGTTGAGCGCCGCGCCATTCGCGAGTCGGCCCTGGGGGCAGGTGCCCGCGAAGTGTTCCTGATCGAAGAACCCATGGCCGCTGCCATCGGTGCCGGCCTGCCGGTCGAAGAGGCCCGTGGCTCCATGGTCGTCGACATCGGCGGCGGTACCACCGAAATCGCGCTGATCTCGCTCAACGGCGTGGTGTATGCCGAATCGGTGCGTGTGGGTGGCGACCGCTTCGACGAAGCCATCGTGACCTACGTGCGCCGTAACTACGGCAGCCTGATCGGCGAATCCACCGCCGAGCGCATTAAGCAGGAAATCGGTACTGCCTACCCGGGCGGTGAAGTGCGTGAAGTCGATGTCCGCGGCCGTAACCTGGCCGAAGGCGTACCGCGTGCGTTCACCCTGAACTCCAACGAAGTGCTCGAAGCGCTGCAGGAGTCGCTGGCGACCATCGTCCAGGCGGTCAAGAGTGCCCTGGAGCAATCGCCACCTGAACTGGCTTCCGACATCGCCGAACGTGGCCTGGTGTTGACCGGCGGCGGCGCACTGCTGCGTGACCTGGACAAGCTGCTGGCCCAGGAAACCGGGCTGCCGGTCATCGTCGCCGAAGACCCGCTGACCTGTGTCGCACGCGGGGGCGGTCGAGCCCTGGAAATGATGGATAAGCACGCAATGGACCTGCTCTCGAGCGAGTGATGCTTACTCGCTGCTCGTGAGCCCCGGTTTACAGGTAGCACGCACAGTGCTACCTGTATGTGCTGGCCGGTGCCCGTTCGGGTGCCTCATCCATCAATTCGCAACCAGGCTGGTGCCTTGTCCCATGTCCAATGACTTCCTGAGTCGTCCACGAGGAACGGCCCATTAAACCGCTTTTCTCCAAGGGCCCCTCGCTGGGCGTTCGCCTGCTCGTCCTGGTGGTGGTGTCGGTCGCGTTGATGGTCGTCGACGCGCGCTTCGACCTGCTCAAGCCTGTTCGCAGCCAGATGGGCCTGGTGCTCATGGAATCGTACTGGATCACCGACTTGCCGCAACGCGCCTGGCAAGGGGTGGCGGGCCAGTTCGGCAGCCGCAACGAGCTGATTGCCGAAAACGAGAAACTCAAGACCGAGGCCCTGCTGCTGCAAGGCCGCCTGCAGAAGCTGGCGGCGTTGACCGAGCAGAACGTGCGCCTGCGGGAGCTGCTCAATTCCTCGGCGCTGGTCGACGAAAAGGTCGAAGTTGCCGAGTTGATCGGTGTCGACCCCAACCCCTTCACCCACCGCATCCTGATCAACAAGGGTGAGCGCGATGGCGTGTTTCTCGGTCAACCGGTGCTCGACGCCCGCGGCTTGATGGGGCAGGTGGTCGAACTGATGCCCTATACCTCGCGGGTCTTGCTGCTCACCGACACCACCCATAGCATTCCCGTGCAGGTCAACCGCAATGGTTTGCGCGCCATTGCCAGCGGTACCGGTAACCCTGAGCGCCTCGAGCTGCGCCATGTGGCCGATACGGCGGACATCAAGGAAGGCGACCTGCTGGTCAGCTCCGGCATGGGCCAACGTTTCCCTGCTGGTTATCCCGTGGCCACCGTCAACGAGGTGATCCACGATTCCGGCCAGCCATTCGCCATCGTGCGCGCCATCCCCACCGCGGCGCTCAACCGTAGCCGTTACATGCTGCTGGTGTTCAGCGACCGGCGCACGCCCGAGCAGCGCGCCACCGATGCCGCGATTGCCCAGGAAGAAGCGGACCGCAAGGGGGGGACGGTTCCTGCTCAGGGTACTGGTACGACCGGTCAAGGCACGCCTATGAACGGCACGCCCGCAAACACCGCCCCTGCGACCCCTGCGCCTGCCACCCAGCCCGGTACGCCTGTAACGGCGCCTGCTGCACAGCCTGCAAGCCCGGCCGCAGCACCCGCTGTGCCCACTCAACCCCGGAGGCAGTGATGGCCGCATCGCGCCGCAACAATGGTTGGGTCATCTGGCTGACGTTTGCCGTCGGCCTGCTGCTCAGCGTCTCGCCCATGCCGCAGTTCATGGAGGTCTTTCGCCCCATGTGGCTGGCGTTGCTGGTGTCGTTCTGGACCTTGAACGTGCCGCACAAGGTCGGCATGGCCACAGCGTTCATGCTTGGCCTGGCCGAGGACGTGCTGTACGGCACCCTGTTGGGGCAGAACGCGTTGATCCTCACCCTGATCACATTCCTGGTGCTGTCCCTGCAACAGCGCCTGCGCATGTTCCCCATGTGGCAGCAAAGCCTGATCATTCTGGTTGTCTTCGGCATTGCGCAGTTGCTTCAGCTGTGGCTCAGCGCCCTGACCGGCAACCGCCTGCCAACCCTGGCGCTGGTCTGGTCGGCCGTGATCAGCGCGCTGCTCTGGCCATGGATCAGCTTTGCCTTGCGCGATCTTCGCCGACGCTTGCACATCAATTGACGGCTTGGTGGCCGCTGACAGGGAGATGTCCGAATGACCCCGCTATACCTGGCTTCCGGCTCTCCACGGCGGCGTGAGCTGCTGACGCAGATCGGTGTGCCCTTCAGGGTGGCCAGCGCGCCCATCGATGAAACCCCGCTGCCTGGCGAAAGCGCAGAGGCGTATGTGCAGCGCCTGGCCAAAGCCAAGGCTGCAGCCGGTCGCGCCAGTCTCGAACCTGCCAAGATGGCGAACGCAGGCGCTGTGGTGCTGGGCGCTGACACGGCCGTGGTGCTTGACGGCCGTATTCTCGGCAAGCCCGAGCACCGTGACGACGCGCTTGGCATGCTGGCCCGGTTGTCTGGCCGCGAACACCAGGTGTTGACGGCAGTGGCGCTCGATGATGGCAAGCGTGTGGAGAGCCTGTGTGTCAGCAGCACTGTCCGCTTTCGCCCCATCGACCAGCAGGAGGCCCAGCGCTACTGGGCCAGCGGCGAGCCGGCGGACAAAGCGGGCGGCTATGCCATTCAAGGGCTGGGCGCGGTATTCGTCACCGGGCTGGTGGGCAGCTATTCGGCCGTGGTCGGTCTGCCATTGAGTGAAACGGCACAGTTGCTCGAGCGCTTCGGCATCGCTTGCTGGCAACCGGCGGCCTCGACACCTGAGGTGGCACGCCCGCAGTAGCCAGCACCGTTTGCGCCATCCATCATTAGAACAAGACCCTGGACGAGAACCTGCCATGAGCGAAGAGATCCTGATCAACATCACCCCGATGGAGTCACGCGTGGCGGTGGTGGAAAACGGGGTACTGCAGGAAGTGCACGTCGAGCGCACCCAGCGTCGCGGCATCGTCGGCAATATCTACAAGGGCAAGGTGGTCAGGGTGCTGCCCGGCATGCAGGCGGCGTTCGTGGACATCGGGCTGGAACGGGCCGCATTCATCCATGCCTCGGAAATTTCGCAGCGCGAAGGCTCGGCGGTGGAAAACATCACCGCCCTGGTCCATGAAGGCCAGGCGCTGGTGGTGCAGGTCACCAAGGATCCCATCGGCAGCAAGGGCGCGCGGCTGACCACCCAGTTGTCGATCCCGTCGCGCTACCTGGTCTACATGCCCCGCAGCAGCCACGTGGGCATTTCGCTCAAGATCGAGGACGAGGCCGAGCGTGAACGCCTTAAACGCGTGGTCAGCGACTGCGTGGACAGCGAGAACATACAAGGGGCCGGCGGCTTCATCCTGCGCACCGCCGCCGAGGGCGCGCGGGCTGAGGAAATCCTGCAGGACATCCGCTACCTGCGACGGTTATGGGAGCAGATCGGGGCGCAGATCAAGACCTGTGGCGCACCCCTGGTCATCTACGAGGACCTGGGCCTGGCGCTGCGTACCCTGCGCGACCTGGTCAACCCGAAGATCGAAAAAATCCGCATCGACTCGCGGGAAACCTTCCAGCGCACCACGCAGTTCGTGCAAGAGCTGATGCCTGAAATCGCCGACCGTCTAGAACACTACCCAGGCGAAAGGCCCATCTTCGACCTGTACGGTGTCGAAGACGAAATCCAGCGCGCCCTGGACCGCAAGGTGCCACTGAAGTCGGGTGGCTACCTGGTGGTCGATCCGGCCGAGGCGATGACCACCATCGACGTCAACACCGGCGCTTTCGTGGGCCACCGCAACCTGGAAGAAACCATCTTCAAGACCAACCTGGAGGCCGCCACCGCCATTGCCCGGCAACTGCGGCTGCGCAACATTGGCGGCATCATCATCATCGACTTCATCGACATGGAGGACGAGGATCACCAGCGCCAGGTGCTGCGAACGCTGGAAAAACAGCTGGAGCGCGACCACGCCAAAACCAACATCATCGGCATCACCGAGTTGGGCCTGGTACAGATGACCCGCAAGCGCACCCGGGAGAGCCTTGAGCAGGTGCTGTGCGAACCGTGCCAGGCCTGCCAGGGGCGAGGCAAGCTCAAAACCCCCGAAACCATCTGTTACGAGATTTTTCGCGAAATCCTGCGTGAAGCCCGCGCCTATCAGGCTGAAGGCTATCGCGTGCTGGCCAATCAGAAGGTGGTCGATCGCCTGTTGGACGAAGAGTCTGGCAACGTGGCTGAACTCGAGGCCTTCATCGGGCGAACCATTCGCTTCCAGGTCGAGTCGATGTATTCGCAAGAGCAGTATGACGTGGTGCTGCTCTGAGGCCTGCTGAAACCCGACGCGCTTCGGTCGGCGTGGCGAAAACGGTACCACGGGCCATTATGCATATACGACCTGGAGGGCCACGGCCATGGGACGTCTAAGCCGCGTTCTGAGTGTCCTGACCCGTTGGGGGCTGGGGGCTTGCGCCTTGGTGCTTATCGCAGTGGCGCTGTACGCAAGCCTCGGCCGGGCCTTGGTGCCGCTGGTGGCCGAGTACCGCAGCACGGTGCAGGCCAAGGTCGCCGAGGCACTGGGTGTGCCCGTGCACATCGGCGCGCTCCAGGGCCGCTGGAGCAGGCTGTCACCGGTGCTGACCGTACACGACCTGCAAATCGGTGAAGGCGCCACGGCCTTGCGGCTCGATGACGTCATCGTGGTGCCGGATGTCTGGGGCAGCCTGGTCGCACGTGAAGTGCGCCTGGCGCGCATCCAGCTGGCCGGCCTGCAACTGATCGCCCGCGAGGATGAAACCGGCAAGTGGAAGCTCGAGGGCCTGCCCAGGCAGGACGACGCACCGCTGCAACCCGAACAGTTGCTCAAGGACCTGCGCCGGCTTGGGCGGGTCGATGTGTTCGACAGTCAGGTCACCCTGCACGCCTGGCAGCGTGATCCGCTGACGCTGACCTATGTCAGCGCAGGCTTGATGGCAGGGCCTTCGCGGCAATCGCTGGACCTACGGGCAACCTTGCCAGATGGCCAACCCCTGACGCTGAGCGCGCGCAGCCGCGCTTCGGCCGAGGCCTGGCGTGACGCGCAGGTAGACGGCTACCTCAACCTGCCGCACAGTGACTGGGCGCGCTGGTTGCCGCCTCGGTTGTTGGGGCAGTGGCATGCCCAGGTGCTTCAGGCTGGCGGCGAGGCCTGGTTCGACTGGCGCGACCGCCAGTTGCACCAGGGCGCCGTACGCCTGAATGCGCCGCACCTTGAAGGGGCCTATGACACGCGCAAACCGGCCAAGGTAGACAATCTGGCCCTCAATGCCTGGTTCGAGCGTCAGGATGAGGGCTTCGACGTCGTTGTCGACTCGCTGGCGATGGACCTTGGCGACACGCATTGGGCGTCGCGGCTGCGGTTGAGGCAGCGCAACGGTGCTGCGCCGGCTGATGAAAGCTGGCAGGTGCAGGCCGATCGTCTGGAGCTGACCCCCCTCACGCCGTTGATCCACGCCTTGGCGCCCATGGGCCAGCAGGCGCTGGCGGTGGTCGATGGCCTCAATGTCACAGGTGCCTTGCGCAACGTGCAACTGACGGCCCGGCCCCATGCCGACGGTGATCGCCGGTTGGCGTTCGAAGGCAACCTGGAGCGCGTGGGTTTCGATGCGTATCACGGTGCCCCGGCTGCCGGTAACGTGAACGGCAGCATCAGCGGCGACCTTGGGCATGGCGAGCTGCGTCTGGATACCGACGCGTTCATGCTGCACCTGGATCCGATCTTCGCCAAACCCTGGCACTACCAGAAAGCCAATGCGCGCCTGACCTGGACGCTGGACAAGGCAGGTTTCACCCTGGTTGCCCCTTATCTGAAGGTCGTGGGCGAGGAGGGCAAGATAGCAGGCGACTTCCTCATCCGCCTGTTGTTCGAGCAAGGCCGTGAAGACTACATGGACCTGCGTGTCGGTCTGACCGATGGCGATGGCCGCTACACCGCCAAGTACCTGCCTGAGGTATTGAGCCCGGCCCTGGACCAATGGCTGCGCAGCGCAATCGTCAAAGGCAGCGTCGACCAGGGTTATTTCCAGTACCAAGGCTCGCTCAATCACGGCGCCAGGCCCGAAGCCCGCAGCATCAGCCTGTTCTTCAAGGTGCATGATGCCACCTTGGACTTCCAGCCCGGCTGGCCACAGGTACAGCATGTGGACGGGGACGTGTTCATCGAGGACAGCGGTGTGCGCATCAAGGCACAACGCGGCGTGCTGCTCGATACCAAGGTCAGCGACGTGAACGTCGACATTCCACATGTGGAAGGCAACGGTGATAGCCACTTGCACTTGGACGGCAATTTCGACGGTAGCCTGGTGGACGGGCTCAAGATACTCAAGCAAGCGCCCATCGGCACCCATGAGATCTTCGCCGGATGGGAAGGCGAGGGCCCGCTGAAAGGCAAGGTCAAGCTGGACATACCGCTGGCCCATGGGCAGCAGCCCAAGGTGAAGGTGGATTTCGCCACGCGCGATGCGCGGCTCAAGATCGCTTCGCCTGAGCTTGAGCTCACGCGCTTGAAGGGCGACTTCAGCTTCGACTATGACAAGGGCCTCAGTGGCAAGGGCATTTCCCTGCAGGCATTCGGCAAGCCGGTCACTGCGCAGATCGCGGCTGAAGGCGAACCGGGGCAGATGCAGACACGAATCAGTGCCAGCGGTCGGGTTTCGCTGCAGGCGCTGACCCAATGGCTGCATTTCGACCAGTCACTGCCAGCCTCGGGCGAGCTGCCGTACCAGCTGCAGTTGAGCATTGGCGCACGTGAAAACCTGTTGAGCGTCGATTCGGACCTCAAAGGCCTGTCGATCGACCTGCCGGCACCCTTTGGCAAAGCGCCCGCCGACAGCCGGGCCAGCCGTTTCAGCATGAACCTGCAAGGCGCGCAACGGCGCATCGACGCCGCCTACACCGATCTCGCCCGGCTGGCCTATGTAGCACCCGCCGAGCACCTGGACCAGGGTGCTGGCGAGTTGCTGCTTGGCGCTGGGCAAGCGCAGCCTCCTGGCGGGCGCGGCCTGCGCGTTCGTGGGCACCTCGATACCCTGGACCTTGAGCCTTGGCAGGCTCAGGCGCAAAAGCTCGGAGGCGACGATCCCGGCGGCAGTGCGCGGCAGACTTTGCAGAGCGTGGACCTGAGCATAGGAACCCTGAAGGCTTACGGTACGGAACTGAACCAGTCGAGGGTGCGCCTGGCACGTGGGTCGGCGGCCTGGGACGTGCGCCTGGACAGTCGGCAGGTGGTGGGTGACGCGCGCGTGCCAGACGCCCAAGGCGCCCCTATCGTCGTGCGGCTGCAAACCTTGCGCCTGCCTGCAGGCAGTGCCGACCAGGCGCAGGACGAAGACGGCGCCGATCCGCTGGCGTCCTTCGACCCGCGCAAGGTGCCGCCGCTGGACGTACGCATCGACAGGTTCTACCGCGGTGACGATCTGTACGGCAGCGCTGCGATCAAGCTGCGCCCGACCCGTACCGGGGTGAACGCCAGCGACATCGATCTGAACCTCAAGGGGCTGCGTATCGACGGCAGCGGTGGTTGGGATGGCGCTGGCGGCACGAGCTGGTACAAAGGCCGCGTGCAGGGTAAGCAACTGGGCGACGTGCTCACGGCCTGGGGCTTTGCCCCGACGGTAACCAGCCGGGACTTTCGCATGGACGTGGACGGGCGGTGGCCGGGGTCCCCGGCGGCGATCAGCCTGAAACGCTTCTCCGGCAGCCTTGATGCGGTGCTGCACAGCGGGCAGTTCGTCGAGGTAGACGGTGGGGCGCAAGCGTTGCGGGTATTTGGCTTGTTGAACTTCAACGCCATCGGCCGGCGCTTGCGCCTGGACTTCTCCGACCTGTTCGAAAAGGGCCTGGCCTACGACCGGCTCAAGGGGCTGCTGGTGGCCAGCGAAGGGGTCTACGTAACCCGCACGCCGATCAAGGTCACCGGCCCGTCGAGCGATTTCGAACTCGATGGTACGCTGGACATGGTGCGTGAGCGGGTCGCTGCCAACCTGCAGGTCAGCCTGCCGGTCACCAACAACCTTCCTCTGGCAGCGTTGATCGTCGGCGCCCCGGCCGTGGGCGGCGCACTGTTCCTGGTCGACCGCCTGATCGGCGACCGGGTGTCGCGCTTTGCCAGCGTGCATTACCGGGTAGTTGGGCCGTGGAAAGAGCCTAAGATTACCTTTGTGAAACCATTCCAGAAATAGCGTCAGGAGGGTCGATGAAGGCTGCGGTAATCCAGATGGTCAGCCAGGATGATGTGCAGGGTAACCTGCGCCAGGCGAGCAGGCTTCTGGAGCAGGCGGCTTCAGGTGGCGCCAGGCTGGCCGTGCTGCCAGAGAACTTCGCTGCCATGGGGCGTGCAGACACTGCGGCCATCGGCCGCGCCGAGGCCCTTGGCGAAGGCCCGATCCTGCCCTGGTTGAAACGCGTGGCCTGCGACCTCAGGTTATGGATTGTCGCAGGCACCATTGCCCTGCCACCGGATGGTCAGCCCCGGGCCAAGCCACATGCCTGCTCGTTGCTGATCGACGAGCATGGGCAGCAGGTGGCGCGGTACGACAAGTTGCACCTGTTCGATGTGGATGTCGCCGACAATCGTGGCCGTTATCGTGAGTCCGATGACTATGCCCCAGGTGCGCAAGTGGTGGTTGCCGATACGCCGGTCGGGCGGTTGGGCCTGAGCGTGTGCTACGACCTGCGCTTTCCCGAGTTGTACAGCCATCTGCGGGCAGCCGGGGCGGAGCTGATCAGTGCACCGTCGGCCTTCACGGCGGTGACTGGGGCGGCGCATTGGGACGTGCTGATCCGCGCACGCGCCATCGAAACGCAATGCTACATGCTGGCCGCAGCCCAAGGCGGGCTACACCCCGGCCAGCGCCAGACCCACGGCCACGCGGCGATCGTCGACCCATGGGGGCGCATCGTGGCGCAACAGGCGCAAGGCGAAGCGGTACTGCTTGCCGAGCGCGACAGTGACGAACAGGCGTCCATTCGGGCGCGCATGCCGGTGATCGATCACCGGCGCTTCTTCTCGCAGGGCGCATTGCGGCCTGCGCACACCTCGGAGTGACTATGAGCCAGATGTTATCCACCGTCAGCGAGCAGCTCCTGACCCCAGGCGGCTTGACCCTGGACAGCCTGCAAAGTGTGCTGGGTGAATTGGCCGGCCCTGGCATCGACGCCGCCGACCTGTATTTCCAGGGCCAGATTTCGGAAACCTGGGCGCTGGAGGATGGGATTGTCAAAGAGGGCAGCTTCAACCTCGACCAGGGGGTCGGTGTTCGTGCCCAGGCCGGCGAAAAAACCGGTTTCGCCTACAGCAATGCCATCAACCTCGAAGCCTTGACCTCTGCCGCGCGCGCCGCGCGGTCGATTTCCCGTGCCGGGCAGAACGGCACGGTCCAGGCGTTTCGTGCCCAGGACGTGACCACGCTCTACCCGGCGGATAACCCATTGGACGTGCTCAGCCGTGCCGAGAAGGTCGAGCTGCTCAAGCGTGTCGATGCCGCCACCCGCGCGCTGGACCCGCGTATCCAGCAGGTCAGCGTCAGCATGGCCGGCGTCTGGGAGCGAATTCTGGTCGCGGCCGCCGACGGCAGCCTGGCGGCCGACGTGCGGCCCCTGGTGCGCTTCAACGTCAGTGTCATCGTCGAGCAGAACGGCCGTCGCGAACGCGGCGGGCAGGGCGGCGGCGGGCGCACCGACTATCGCTTCTTCACTGAGGAGCGAGTAATGGGCTATGCCCGCGAAGCACTGCGCCAGGCCTTGGTGAACCTGGAAGCCGTTGCCGCGCCTGCCGGCACCTTGCCCGTGGTGCTGGGGCCTGGCTGGTCCGGCGTGCTGCTGCACGAGGCGGTCGGCCATGGCCTGGAAGGCGATTTCAACCGCAAGGGCAGTTCGGCATTCAGCGGCCGGATCGGGCAGAAAGTCGCGTCCAGCCTCTGCACCATCGTCGATGATGGCACCCTGGAAGGGCGCCGTGGGTCCTTGAGCGTGGACGACGAGGGGACGCCAACCGAGTGCACCACCCTGATCGAAAACGGCGTGCTCAAGGGGTACATGCAGGACAAGCTCAACGCGCGCCTGATGGGCATGGCCGTGACGGGCAACGGCCGGCGCGAATCCTATGCCCACTTGCCGATGCCGCGCATGACCAACACCTACATGCGAGCCGGTGAAAGCGACCCGCAGGAAATCATCGCTTCGGTGAAGAAGGGCATCTACTGCGCGAATTTAGGTGGCGGGCAGGTGGACATCACCAGCGGCAAGTTCGTGTTCTCGACCAGCGAGGCCTACCTGATCGAGGATGGCAAGATCACCGCACCGGTCAAAGGCGCGACCTTGATTGGCAATGGCCCGGAGGCGATGAGCCGTGTGTCGATGGTCGGCAACGACCTGTCGCTCGACAGTGGGGTAGGCACATGTGGCAAGGACGGGCAGTCCGTGCCGGTCGGAGTAGGCCAACCGACCTTGAAACTCGATGCGATCACGGTGGGCGGTACCGGGGCGTGAGGGTCGGCTGGGGCCGCATGGCGGCCCCGCCGCGATCAGCGCAGCCCGCGCTGCAGCTCGTCCAGATCGCGAATGTACTTGAACACTTTGCGCGAAGCGGCAGGGGGTTTGTTCCTGGCCTTCTCGTGCTGAGCATGGCGCACCAGCGAGCGCAACTGCTGGCGGTCGGTCTCCGGGTATTCGTTGACGAACCGTTCGAGGTCCTCGTCGTTGCCGTCGATCAACCGATCACGCCAGCGTTCAAGACCGTGGAAACGCTCGTTGTACTGGCGAGTGGAGCTGTCCATCTGTTCCAGCAGGGCATGAATGGCGTCCAGGTCCTGGACACGCATCAGCTTGCCGACGAACGACATGTGGCGTTTGCGAGCCCCATGTGCGGTGTGCTTGCTGGCTTCGGCCAATGCCTTGCGCAGTTCATCGGTCAAGGGCAGGCGCGCCAGGGTATCGGCCTTGAGGGTGGTGAGCCGCTCGCCGAGTTCGACCAGCGCATGCAGTTCGCGCTTGATCTGGGTTTTGCTTTTTTCGCCGTCGAAGGCGTCGTCGTTTGAATCAACCATGGTGGCAGTCCGCTAAAGATCGCCGCCATGATAACCAGTCGGGGGCCGCTTGTCCGGCCCGGCCGTTGAATGGCCCTTGCCGAACGCAGAATTCTGAGTGGAGAAAACCATGAGTGCAGTCCAGAGTATCGGCCCGAACGATCTGCCAGCCTTGCAAGAGCAGGTCGAAGCGATCATTGCCGAGGCCCGCCGCCAGGGCGCCAGCGCCTGCGAGGTGGCGGTATCGCTGGAGCAGGGCCTGTCCACCACGGTCCGCCAGCGCGAGGTCGAGACGGTAGAATTCAACCGTGACCAGGGCTTTGGCATCACCCTGTACGTGGGGCAGCGCAAAGGCTCGGCCAGCACCTCGGCCAGTGGTCCGGATGCCATTCGCGAAACCGTTGCAGCCGCGCTGGCCATTGCCAAGCACACCTCCGAGGACGAATGCGCCGGGCTTGCCGACGCCGCCCTGATGGCCCGCGATATCCCGGACCTCGACCTTTATCACGACTGGAACCTGGAGCCGGAGAAGGCCATTGAAATGGCCTTGGCGTGCGAAGCGGCTGCATTCGACGCTGATCCTCGGATTCTCAATGCCGATGGCACCTCGCTCAACACCCACCAGGGGTGCAGGGTGTATGGCAACAGCAACGGCTTTGTCGGTGGCTACGCCTCCACGCGTCACAGCCTGAGCTGCGTGATGATCGCCGAGGGCGATGGGCAGATGCAGCGTGACTACTGGTACGACGTCAATCGCCAAGGCCATCTGCTGGCTGACCCGCGCAGTATCGGCATCCGTGCCGCCCAACGCGCTGCCAGTCGCCTGGGCGCACGGCCGGTGCCGACCTGTGAGGTGCCGGTACTGTTCTCGGCCGAATTGGCAGGCGGGCTGTTCGGCAGCTTCCTGTCGGCGGTTTCCGGTGGGAACCTGTACCGCAAGTCCTCCTTCCTGGAGGGCGCCCTCGGCCAACAGTTGTTTCCAGCCTGGCTGACCTTGGACGAGCGCCCTCACATCCCGCGCGCATTGGGCAGCGCAGCCTTCGATGGTGATGGCCTGGCGACCTATGCCAAACCGTTCGTGGACAAGGGCCAATTAGTGTCCTACCTGCTCGGTACCTATTCAGGCCGCAAACTGGGCCTGCCCAGCACCGCCAACTCAGGCGGCGTGCACAACCTGTTCGTCACCCATGGCAGCGACGACCAGGCGGCATTGATCCGGCGCATGGGGCGCGGCCTGCTGGTTACCGAATTGATGGGGCATGGCCTGAACATGGTGACAGGGGACTATTCCCGGGGCGCGGCTGGTTTCTGGATCGAGAATGGGGAGATTCAGCACGCTGTCCAGGAAGTCACCATCGCGGGCAACATGAAGGACATGTTCCAGCAGATCGTGGCCATTGGCAGCGACGTGGAGACCCGTAGCAACATTCACACAGGCTCGGTGCTGATCGAGCGGATGATGGTTGCTGGCAGTTGATCCTTTTCATTTGAGACCGTGGGGCCGCTGTGCGGCCCATCGCGGCGGTCCTATCTATTAACGGCAAAAAATCAATCAGCGGATACTCAATACCATCTACCGGTTGAACTGATTCTATTTATCAATTAATAATGAATATCATTTCACGGCTACACGATGATGATGTTCATGACTACCGCCCTCCGCGAACTGCCCTATCTCGAAAACTGGCGCTGGCTCAGTCGCCGGATCCGCTGTGCCCTCGAGCCCGATGAGCCGCGCCTGATCGAACATTACCTGGCGGAAGGGCGTTACCTGGTGTGCTGCACCCAAACGTCCCCCTGGACCGTGGCATTGACGTCCTTTCGCCTGCTGCTCGATACCGCCTGCGACCGCATGCTGCCTTGGCATTGGCGCTGCCAGTGCCTGGATCAAGCCTGGCGGCCACTGTTGATCCTGCGCAACCTCGACCGGCAGGAGCAGAACCAACGCTGGCAGCCCTATGCCCTGCAACTGGCCAATTGCCGTTTGCTGCCCTCGATTTCCCCCGATGAATTGATGCAAGGATCCGATGATGACCAATACCCGCATCGAGCGTGACAGCATGGGCGAGTTGCACGTGCCGGCAGACGCGCTGTACGGCGCGCAGACCCAGCGTGCGGTCGACAACTTCCCCATCAGTGGCCAGCGCATGCCTGCCCAGTTCATACGCGCGCTGCTGCTGGCCAAGGCAGCGGCGGCCAACGCCAACGTCGAACTGGAGCAGTTGTCCGCGCAGCAAGGCCAGGCGATCGTCACGGCGGTACAGCAACTGCTGGCAGAAGACTTCAGCGTGCATTTTCCGGTCGATGTGTTCCAGACCGGTTCCGGGACCAGTTCCAACATGAACGCCAACGAAGTGATCGCAACGCTGGCCAGCCGGGGCTCAAGCGAGGCGATCAATCCCAATGATCACGTCAATTGCGGGCAGAGCAGCAATGACATCATTCCGACCACCATTCATGTCAGCGCCGCCCTGGCGCTTCACGAGCAACTGCTGCCAGCGCTAAGCCACCTCGTGCAGGTGATCGAAGCCAAGTCGGTCCAGGTTCGTCCGTATATCAAGACAGGCCGCACGCACTTGATGGACGCCATGCCTGTGCGCATGAGCCAAGTGCTCGATGGTTGGGCGGCGCAGGTCACCGGGGCCAAGGCACATATCGAGGCCACCTTGCCCAGCCTGCAGGCCCTGGCCCAAGGGGGCACGGCCGTAGGCACCGGCATCAATGCCCACCCTGATTTCGCCGCCGGCTTCGCCCGTCACCTCAGCGCGCTGACTGGCGTAGCGTTTCGCCCTGCCCAGAATCTGTTTGCGGTAATCGGCTCCCAGGACACTGCCGTTGCACTGTCCGGCCAGCTCAAGACCACGGCAGTGGCGCTGATGAAGATCGCCAACGACCTGCGCTGGATGAACTCAGGGCCATTGGCAGGCCTGGGTGAAATCGAGCTGCAGGGCTTGCAACCCGGCTCTTCGATCATGCCTGGAAAGGTCAACCCGGTGATTCCTGAAGCCACCGCCATGGTCGCCGCCCAGGTTATCGGCAATGACGCAACGATCGCGGTAGCGGGTCAGTCCGGCAACTTCGAGCTCAACGTCATGTTGCCGGTCATTGCCCGTAACCTGCTCGAAAGCATCGAACTGATGGCCAATGCCAGCCGGTTACTGGCAGACAAGGCCATTGCCACATTCAAGGTCAATGAACACAAACTCAACGAGGCGTTGGCGCGCAACCCGATCCTGGTCACGGCGCTGAACCCGATCATTGGTTACCTCAAGGCAGCCGAAATCGCCAAGGCCGCTTACGCGCAAGGGCGCCCCATCATTGATGTGGCGCTCGAACACACCGACCTTTCCCGTGATCGGTTGCAGGCCTTGCTGAACCCGGAAAAGCTGACCGCCGGTGGTATCTGATGGGTGAAATGGCCCTGGAGGCTCGTCATGCAGCACTGGAAACGCATCACGCAAATCGCCAATCACCTGTTCTCGCAAGGTGAACTGGTGGACGCTCGCGAACACTACCTCCAGGCCCTGGCATTGGCCCAGGTGCTGTTCACGCGCTGGCAGGATGCCGATGAAGCCGTGGCCTCATTGGTGATTGCGCATCACAACCTGGCCGACTTGCACCTGCGCCTGCAGCAGCCCCATGAAAGCGCCGATTACCTGTGCGCCGTGCACCAACGGCTATTACAGGCCAGTCAGGACGTGTGCCTGCCACGGGCGCTGCGTGATGCAGCACTGCGCCACAGCGCCCGCACCTATACCGAGTTGTTGAGTTTCATCGCCGAACATGGCCAGTACCCGCGCACCGAGCACCTGCTCAATCGGCACAGCGCCTGTTCACTTCAACCTGCCCACGGAGTCCATTGACATGCCCCATGCATTGCCTGCACTGCCCTATGCCTACGATGCGCTGGAACCGCACATCGACACGCAGACCATGGAAATCCATCACACCAAGCATCACCAGACGTACGTCAATGGCCTTAACGCCGCGGTCGAGAACAGCGAATGGGCCGACTGGCCTGTGGAAAGACTGGTGGCGGCGGTCGAGCAGTTACCTGAAAAGATGCGAGGCGCCGTGATCAACCATGGCGGCGGACATGCCAACCACAGTCTGTTCTGGACGGTGATGTCCCCCCGTGGTGGAGGTGAACCCCAGGGCGAGGTAGCCCGTGCCATCGAGACACAGTTGGGTGGCTTCGAGGCATTCAAGGAAGCCTTCACCAAGGCCGCTCTGACCCGCTTCGGCAGTGGCTGGGCCTGGCTCAGCGTTACACCGCAGCAGACCCTTGTGGTCGAGAGCAGCGGCAACCAGGACAGCCCGTTGATGCACGGCCATACGCCGATTCTCGGCCTGGACGTCTGGGAGCACGCGTACTACCTGAAGTATCAGAACCGTCGGCCTGAGTACATTGGCGCTTTCTACAACGTCATCGACTGGGCGCAAGTGAACCGCCGCTACCTCGATGCCATGAAATGAGCCAGGCAGGTATGCGCGCCGAAGTGATGTCCGTCAACAGCGTGCGCTTGTTCAGGCTGGCGCTTGGCACCCTGTTGCTACTGGCCGGCACCGCGCTGTTGGTGGCGCGCGCACTTGCTTGGCTCGACCTGGACCCACGTATGTTGCGGGCGTTGGAGGGCGGCGCGCTATGCGCATTGGGGACGGCCCTGGGTGCGGTCCCCGTACTGGCAATTCGCACCATGCCCGTGGCACTGGCGGACACCCTGTTAGGCTTTGGTGCTGGCGTCATGTTGGCGGCCACGGCCTTCTCGCTGCTGGTGCCTGGGCTTGAGGCCGCTCAGGCAATCGGCTTTGGTGCATGGGGAGCCGGCGCCCTCATCAGCGCGGGCCTGCTGACAGGCGCGCTGTGCCTTTATCTGGTGGACTTGAAACTCTCGGCAGGCTCACCCTCAGGGCTGACCTCTGGCGAACCGGTCATCGCCTCGCGCGTGTGGCTGTTCGTATTCGCCATCATCGCCCACAACATTCCAGAGGGCATGGCCATAGGCGTATCAGCGGGCGGGGGCATGGCAGACGCCGATAGCCTGGCAATGGGCATCGCCTTGCAGGATGTACCGGAGGGGCTGGTCATTGCGCTGGTACTTGCCGGCGCAGGCATGTCACGCTTCAAGGCCTTTCTCATCGGCGCCGCCTCCGGTCTGGTGGAGCCAGTGGCGGCCGTTATCTGCGCCTGGCTTGTGAATGTGGCACAACTGCTCTTGCCGCTGGGCCTCGCCTGCGCTGCAGGGGCGATGCTGCTGGTCGTGACCCAGGAAATCATCCCCGAATCACGCAGCCACGGTAATCACCGCCTGGCCAGCCTGGGGCTGTGCATCGGTTTCTGCTTGATGATGGTGATGGATACTGCGCTGTCCTGAAGCGCCCGTGAAACTGCGGGCGCAAGGAGGAGGGTGGCGCACTTGGCGACGGTCGATGGAAACGCGTGCTGGCCGTGCTGAGGGTTCACTCCCCCTCGTCGAAATAGTTGTTGATCAACTCGACCAGTGCCTCCATGGCTTCACTGTCCTGCTCGCCGTCGGTATGCAGGTAGACCTGAGTGCCTTTGCCCGCCGCCAGCATCATGACCCCCATGATGCTCTTGCCATCGACCAGCTTGTCCGGTGCACGACCCACCTTGACCTGGCAGGGAAAGCGACCGGCAACCCCGACGAATTTGGCTGCCGCCCGGGCATGCAGACCCAGTTTGTTGATGATGGTGATTTCGCGGGCGGGCATGAGCTGGCGGATCCTTGGGCTAGAGGTCGCGGTGGCGAACCTGGACGTTTTTCAAAGATTGCTGGAGCAACTGGCCCAGCCGTTCGGTGAGGTACACCGAGCGATGATGGCCGCCAGTGCATCCGATGGCGATGGTGACATAGGCACGGTTGCTGGCGGCGAACCGTGGCAGCCACTTGAGCAGGTAGCTGGAAATGTCGGTGAACATCTCTTCGACGTCCGGCTGGGCGGCGAGGTAATCAATCACGGGCTGTTCAAGGCCGGAGTGCTCACGCAGCTCTGGCTTCCAGTAGGGGTTGGGCAGGCAACGCACGTCGAACACCAGGTCGGCATCGACCGGCATACCCCGCTTGAAGCCGAATGATTCCACCAGAAACGCCGTACCCGGCTCTGGCTTGTCCAACAGGCGTAGCTTGATCGAGTCGCGCAACTGATAGAGATTCAGGCGCGTGGTATCGATCTTGAGGTCGGCCAGATCGGCGATCGGCCCCAGCAAATCCCGTTCGACGCGAATCGCCTCGGCCAGTGAGCGATCAGCATTGGTCAACGGGTGGCGCCGGCGGGTTTCGGAGAAGCGCTTGAGCAACGTGTCTTCGTCGGCATCGAGGTACAGCACGTCGCACTGGATGTGACGGGCACGCGCTTGTTCAAGCAGTTCGGGAAAACGCGACAAATGGCTTGGCAGGTTACGCGCGTCAATCGATACGGCAACCTTGGGCTGCGGCAACTCGGTGTTGAGCAACGCGCTTTCCGCCAACTGCGGCAGCAGCCCGGCGGGCAGGTTGTCGATGCAGTAGAACCCGTTGTCTTCAAGGACATCGAGGGCGGTGCTCTTACCGGAGCCGGACCGGCCACTGACGATGATCAAGCGCATGTTCAATGCTCGTTCTGCACGTCCAGGACGACCTGGAACAAGGCCTCGCTGCTCTGGGCTGCACGCAAGCGATCACGAACGTCCTTGCGATCGAGCATGCTGGCTATCTGGCGCAGCAGTTCAAGATGGGCGTCGGTGGCCGCAACCGGAACCAGCAGAACGAAAAGCAGGTCCACGGGCGCGCCATCGATCGCGTCATAATCAATTGGCGCGTCGAGGTGCAGAAGGGCGCTGACCGGTGAGGAGCACCCTTCAAGGCGGCAATGGGGAATGGCGATGCCATTACCGAAACCGGTAGAGCCCAACTTTTCGCGGGCCACCAGTTTTTCGAAGACGTCTTGCATTTCAAGTTCAGGCACTTGATCGGCAATCAGGGTGGCGACCTTTTCAAGGGCGCGCTTCTTGCTGCCGCCCGGCACGTTCACGAGGGAACGGCCGGGGGTCAGGATGGTTTCAAGTCGGATCATGGATGAGGGGGATCAGCGGGCTGCTGCACCTTGCAGCAGGCTTTGCTGTTTTTCCTTGTGTTTTTTCAGTTGGCGGTCGAGCTTGTCGGCCAAGGCGTCGATCGCTGCATACATGTCTTGGTTTTCGGCGTTGGCTACCACTTCACCGCCAGGAATCTGCAAGGTCGCTTCGACCTTCTGCTGCAGCTTCTCGACTTTCATGATGACCTGCACGTTAGTGATCTTGTCGAAGTGACTCTCCACGCGGGCGAGCTTTTCGAGCACGTAATCGCGCATTGGCTGGGTGACTTCTACATGCTGTCCACTGATATTGACTTGCATACAGCTTCTCCTTTTGTTGCCCGTGCATCAAAGAGGCAGGTGTTGCACCTGCCACACAAACGCGGTGGCACATCTCAGGGGCTACATCAATCGCTTGCGCTCGCTCGAGGGTGCGATACCCAGGGACTCGCGGTACTTGGCGACGGTGCGACGGGCGACCTGGATGCCTTGTGCCTCCAGTAAACCAGCGATCTTGCTGTCACTCAATGGCTTTTTCTGATTTTCCGCGGCAACCAGTTTCTTGATGATCGCGCGGATCGCCGTGGACGAGCATTCACCGCCCTCGGAGGTGCTGACGTGGCTCGAGAAAAAGTATTTCAGCTCGTAGATGCCACGCGGCGTATGCATGTACTTCTGGGTGGTGACCCGGGAAATGGTCGATTCGTGCATGCCCACGGCTTCTGCGATGTCGTGCAGCACCAGCGGCTTCATCGCCTCGTCGCCGTGGTCCAGGAAGCCGCGCTGGTGCTCGACGATCTGCGTAGCCACCTTCATCAAGGTTTCGTTGCGACTTTGCAGGCTCTTGATGAACCAGCGTGCTTCCTGCAGCTGGTTGCGCATGAAGGTGTTGTCGGCACTGGTGTCGGCGCGGCGCACGAACCCGGCGTATTGCGCGTTCACGCGCAGGCGTGGCACCGCCTCCTGGTTCAGTTCCACCAGCCACCGCTCGCTGTCCTTGCGCACGATCACATCCGGCACCACGTACTCGGGCTCGCTGGACTCGATTTGCGACCCTGGGCGGGGGTTGAGGCTCTGCACCAGTTCGATGACCTGGCGCAGCTCGTCTTCCTTGAGTTTCATACGGCGCATGAGCTGGCTGTAGTCGCGGCTTCCCAGTAGGTCGATGAAGTCGCTGACCAGGCGCATGGCTTCGGTCATCCACGGGGTGCTGGCCGGCAGCTGGCGCAGTTGCAGCAACAGGCATTCGCCCAGCGTACGGGCGCCCACACCGGCAGGTTCGAATTGCTGGATACGGTGCAGCACTGCCTCGACTTCGTCCAGCTCGATGTCGAGCTCGGGGTCAAACCCTGCACAAATCTCGTCCAGGCTGTCTTCCAGGTAGCCCTGGTTGTTGATGCTGTCGATCAAGGTGACTGCAATGAGCCGGTCGGTGTCGGACATCGGGGCCAGGTTCAACTGCCACAGCAGGTGGCTTTGCAAGCTCTCCCCAGCCGACGTGCGGGTAGTGAAATCCCACTCGTCGTCGTCATTGCTCGGCAGGCTGCTGGCGCTTGTCTGGTAGATGTCTTCCCAGGCGGTGTCGACGGGAAGCTCGTTGGGAATGCGTTCGTTCCACTCGCCGTCCTCGAGGTTGTCGGCGCTGGCAGTGGTTTCCTGGAAGCTGTTGTCCTGAACGTCGCTGGTGGGTTTGTTCTCGGCGTTATCCGCCATGGGGTCGGTGTTGTCGAAGTCGTCGCCGTCTTCCTGGCGCTCGAGCATCGGATTGGACTCCAGGGCTTCCTGGATTTCCTGCTGAAGGTCCAGGGTGGAAAGCTGGAGCAGGCGGATGGCCTGTTGCAACTGCGGTGTCATCGTCAGTTGCTGGCCCATTTTTAGGACGAGCGATGGTTTCATGGCAGATGCTTTGTACCTTGTTCGCCGGCGCACATGCGCCTTCCACTACACGAGGGCGCCGGGGCGCCATTTCAAGCAAGATTTATGCCTTAAATTGTAGCGTTTGCCTAGAGCACTGTAACAACTTGGCCCAACTTGTGGGCGTCTTTGTCCGTGCCCAAGGCGCGCGTCTTGATCAAAGCCTGAACTCGTGTCCCAGGTAAACTTCTTTCACCAGGTCATTGGCCAGGATGGTCTGGGCATCGCCTTCGGCGATCAGGCGACCGTCGTTGACGATGTAGGCCGTTTCACAGATATCGAGCGTTTCACGCACGTTGTGGTCCGTGATCAGCACACCGATGCCCTTGGCCTTGAGGTGATGAATGATCTGCTTGATATCGCCGACCGAAATCGGGTCCACGCCTGCGAAGGGCTCATCGAGCAGAATGAATTTTGGCGCGGTTGCCAATGCCCGGGCAATCTCGACACGGCGCCGCTCACCACCGGACAGGCTCATGCCCAGGTTGTCGCGAATGTGGGTGATGTGGAATTCCTGTAGCAGACTTTCGAGCGCCTGGCGCTGGCCCTCGCGGTCGAGGTCCTTGCGGGTTTCCAGGATCGCCTTGATGTTGTCGGCCACAGTCAGCTTGCGGAAGATCGACGCTTCCTGCGGAAGATAGCCGATACCGGCCTGGGCGCGACCGTGCATGGGCTGGTGGCTGACATCGAGGCTGTCGATCAGCACGCGCCCCTGATCGGCCTGAACCAGGCCGACGATCATGTAGAAGCACGTGGTCTTGCCGGCGCCGTTGGGGCCGAGCAGGCCGACGATCTGACCGCTGTCGATCGACAGGCTGACGTCTCGCACGACCTGGCGGCCCTTGTAGCTCTTGGCCAGGTGCTGGGCTTTGAGGGTTGCCATTTACTCGGCCTTCTTCTTGGGCTGGATCACCATGTCGATGCGCTGACGCGGCGTGGTTACGTTGCCACCCCGACCGGCAGTGGCCACTTGTGTCTGGGTGTTGTAGACGATTTTCTCGCCTTCGGTGGTGTTGCCTTCGTTCTCCACCTTGGCTCGGTCGGTGAGTACCACCAGGTCTTTCTGGGCCTGGTACTGGATGGTAACGCCCCAGCCTTTCATCTTGTCCGCCTTGGACGCGCTTTGTTGCTGCTCGAAGTAGGCCAGGTTGCCCACCGAGGTAACCACGTCGATATCACCACCGTTCGTGCGAGTGATGGTCACGGTGTTGCCTTTGATCATCATCGAGCCCTGGGTGATGATCACGTCACCGGTGTAGGTGGCCACGCCTTTCTTGTCGTCCAGGTGCGCATTGTCGGCCTGGATGCGAATCGGCTGGTCACGGTCGTTCGGCAGGGCGAGGGCGCTCGCGCTTCCCAGTGCTGCGCTCAGGCTGAGCAAAAGGGGGAGGGTTTTAACGAGCCTCATACTGTCCTCTTACGTTAGAGAGCAGGTCCATCCTGCCTTCTTTCAGGTACGCTTTCATTCCTTTGCCCGTGGTCGTCCCACCGGCGCCGTCGATTCTAACGGCTTGCTCGGTCTGCGCATATTGCTTCTGCGGGAACACGGTCATGCGCGAGCTGGTGATGATGGTCTCACGCTTCTGTTCGTCAGTGCGGGCAACCCGCACATTGTCGATCAACTCGACCTCGCTGCCATCGGGGTTGACCTCGGCGCGGGTGCTTTGTACGTGCCACGGGAACGCCGTGCCGCGGTACAGGTGCAAGTCCGGCGTGGTCAACATCGTGACCTCGCTGGCCTTGAGATGTTCGACTTTGTCGGCGGTCATTTCGTACTGGAGCCTGCCATCGGGCAGAAACTGGACGCTGTGGGCGTTAATGGCGTAGTAGTCGATGGCGCTTTCGTCGACCTGGGCGACTGGCTTCTCCAGGAAACTCTCCGGGCTGACGTTCCAGTAGCCGACGGCCACCAGCAGGGCCGCAATGGCCCCGAGCAGCACGATGTTTCTGGCTTTCTTGCTGAACATGGGCAACCTTACAGGTAGTTGGCGTTGGCAGCATCCAGGGTGCCCTGGGCCTGCATGATGAGTTCGCAGAATTCGCGCGCGGCACCTTCGCCCCCGCGGGCCTGGGTCACGCCATGAGCGTGTTCGCGCACGAACGGCGCCGCATTGGCCACGGCCATGCCCAGTGCCACGCGACGAATGACCGGCAAGTCCGGCAGGTCGTCGCCAAGGTAGGCCACCTGATCATAGCTCAGGCCCAGCTCGGCGAGCAGGCCGTCAAGCACCACGAGTTTGTCCTCGCGCCCCTGATACAGATGCGCGATACCCAGGTTCTTCGCCCTGCGCTCGACGACCGGTGTCTTGCGTCCGCTGATGATCGCGGTGGTGACGCCTGACGCCATCAGCATCTTGATGCCATGCCCGTCGAGGGTATTGAAGGTCTTGAACTCGCTGCCGTCCTCAAGAAAATAGAGGCGCCCGTCGGTGAGCACGCCATCGACGTCGAAGACCGCCAGCTTGATGGCCTTGGCGCGTTGCATCAGATCCTGATTCATCGTGGAGCTCCTCACAGTACGCCAGCGCGCAGCAGATCGTGCATGTTCAGGGCGCCGGTGGGGCGGTCGTGGGCGTCCACCACCACCAGTGCGCCAATCTTGTTGTCTTCCATGATTTTCAATGCCTCGGCAGCCAGCATTTCAGCCCGGGCGGTCTTGCCGTGTACCGTCATCACCTCCTCGATCAAGGCGGTGCGCACGTCGATGTTGCGGTCCAGGCTGCGGCGCAGGTCGCCGTCGGTGAAGACGCCGGCCAGGGTGCCATCGTTTTCGATGATCACGGTCATGCCCAGGCCTTTGCGGGACATCTCGAGCAGGGCGTCCTTGAGCAGCGTGCCGCGCGTGACCCTGGGCAGGTCGTCGCCGGCATGCATCACGTTCTCGACCTTTAGCAGCAGCCTGCGTCCAAGTGCACCGCCGGGGTGCGAGAAAGCAAAGTCTTCGGCCGTGAACCCGCGTGCTTCGAGCAGGGCGATGGCAAGGGCATCCCCCAGTACCAGCGAGGCGGTAGTAGAGGATGTGGGTGCCAGGTTCAGCGGGCAGGCTTCCTGGGCGACGCTGGCGTCAAGGTTGACGTCGGCGGCCTGGGCCAGGGACGAGGCCGGGTTACCGGTCAGGCTCACCAGCTTGATGCCCAGGCGCTTGATCAGTGGTAGCAAGGTGATGATTTCGGCAGTGCTGCCGGAGTTCGACAGCGCGAGAATCACGTCGTCGCGGGTGATCATGCCCATGTCGCCGTGACTGGCTTCGGCCGGGTGCACGAAGAAGGCTGGCGTGCCGGTGCTGGCCAGGGTGGCGGCGATCTTGTTGCCGATATGCCCGGACTTGCCCATGCCGACCACCACGACCCGGCCCTTGCTGGCCAGGATCAGCTCGCAGGCCTTGACGAAGTCGTCGCCGATACGCTCGATCAGGGCCGTCACGGCCTCGAGTTCCAGGCGCAGGGTGCGCTGGGCGGATTGGATCAGCTCGCTGGATTGGCTCATGTCGAAAAAGCAGTGTCTGATAAAAAGGCGGCGATTATAGCGGTAATGATTGAAACCCTCACGCTTTCGATTGTCGTAGGCAATATCCCCAAACACTGTCGGCTAGCTGAACAGCGGGCGGTACGGCCTTGGGGCGGCGTTCAGAGCGGTGTTATAGTTCGCGGCTATTCGGCCTGGCCCGGGGTGTGTGCCTTCCCGATGAAGGCTGACGTCCACTAGGACAGGGCTGCACTAGCAAGGAGTCTAGATGAGTGTGGATAGCGCCTGCGCGGTCGAGTTGAAGGGGGTTACCTTCAAACGCGGTTCACGCAGCATTTTCAACAATGTCGACATCCGTATCCCGCGCGGCAAGGTCACCGGCATCATGGGGCCATCGGGTTGCGGCAAGACCACGTTGCTTCGTCTGATGGGTGCGCAACTGCGCCCTGCAAGCGGGGAAGTGTGGGTGGCCGGGCAGAACCTGCCGGCGCTTTCACGCAGTGACCTGTTCGATGCACGCAAGCAGATGGGCGTGCTGTTCCAGAGCGGCGCCCTGTTCACCGACCTCGATGTCTTCGAGAACGTGGCGTTCCCCCTGCGCGTGCACACTCAACTGCCGGACGAGATGATTCGCGACATCGTGCTGATGAAACTGCAGGCAGTGGGCTTGCGCGGCGCCATCGACCTGATGCCGGACGAACTGTCCGGCGGCATGAAGCGGCGCGTGGCCCTGGCCCGGGCCATCGCACTGGACCCGCAGATCCTCATGTACGACGAGCCCTTCGTGGGCCAGGACCCGATCGCCATGGGTGTGCTGGTGCGCCTGATCCGCCTGCTCAACGATGCCCTGGGCATTACCAGCATCGTGGTGTCCCATGACCTGGCAGAAACTGCCAGCATCGCCGACTACATCTATGTGGTGGGCGATGGCCAGGTGCTGGGGCAAGGTACCCCGGACGAATTGATGGGTTCGGATAACCCGCGCATTCGCCAGTTCATGAAAGGCGATCCCGATGGCCCCGTGCCGTTCCATTTCCCTGCGCCCGATTACCGCGCCGACCTGCTGGGGGCGCGCTGATGCGTCAGAAATCCATTCTTGAACGTGTGCGCCTGCTGGGGCGCTCGGCCATTGACGTGCTGGCGGTGCTGGGGCGGTCCTGCCTGTTTCTGTTCCATGCGCTGGTCGGGCGCGGCGGCATCGGCGGCGGCTTTCAGTTGCTCACTCGCCAACTGTATTCGGTGGGTGTGCTGTCCTTGGCCATCGTGGTGGTCTCGGGCATGTTCATCGGCATGGTGCTGGCCCTGCAGGGCTACAGCATCCTTACCAAGTACGGCTCCGAGCAGGCGGTAGGGCAGATGGTCGCCCTGACCCTGCTGCGCGAACTTGGCCCGGTGGTGACCGCCTTGCTGTTCGCAGGCCGGGCCGGTTCTGCCCTGACGGCCGAGATCGGCAACATGAAGTCCACCGAGCAGCTTTCCAGCCTCGAGATGATCGGCGTCGACCCGCTCAAATACATTGTTGCGCCGCGCCTTTGGGCAGGGTTCATCTCGCTGCCGTTGCTGGCGCTGATCTTCAGCGTGGTCGGTATCTGGGGTGGTTCGTGGGTGGCGGTCGACTGGCTGGGCGTCTACGAAGGGTCTTTCTGGGCCAACATGCAGAACAGTGTCTCCTTCACCGACGATGTGCTCAACGGGCTGATCAAGAGCCTGGTGTTCGCCTTCGTTACCACCTGGATTGCCGTGTTCCAAGGGTACGACTGCGAGCCCACGTCCGAAGGGATCAGCCGTGCCACTACCAAGACCGTGGTCTATGCCTCGCTGGCTGTACTGGGTCTGGACTTTATTCTGACCGCTTTGATGTTTGGAGATTTCTGATGCAAAACCGCACCCTGGAAATCGGTGTCGGCCTGTTCCTCCTGGCCGGCATTCTGGCGTTGCTGATGCTGGCCCTGCGTGTCAGTGGCCTATCGGCCAGCCCGGCCACCGATACTTACAAAGTTTATGCCTACTTCGACAATATCGCCGGTTTGACTGTCAGAGCCAAGGTGACCATGGCCGGGGTTACCATCGGCAAGGTCACCGCCATCGACCTGGACCGTGATTCGTACACCGGTCGGGTGACGCTGCAACTGGACAAGTCGGTGGATAACCTGCCGACCGACTCCACGGCGTCGATCCTGACGGCCGGGCTGCTTGGCGAGAAATACATCGGTATCAGCGTGGGCGGTGAGGAAGACGTACTCAAGGAGGGTGCGACCATTCACGACACCCAGTCGTCGCTGGTACTCGAAGACCTGATTGGCAAGTTCCTGCTCAACTCCGTTGGCAAGGAACCCAGAGACGCGCAACCGGACAACTGAGGAGTTTCCATGATATCGATTCTGCGACGTGGCCTGCTGGTTCTGCTGGCGGCTTTCCCCTTGCTGGCCGTGGCGGCACAATCGCCCCACGATGTAATCCAGAGCACCACCAACGAGTTGTTGAGTGATCTGAAGGCCAACAAGCAGCAGTACAAGGCCAACCCCAATGCGTTTTACGAGTCGCTCAATCGGATTCTCGGTCCGGTGGTCGATGCCGACGGTATCTCCAGGAGCATCATGACCGTCAAGTATTCGCGCAAGGCCACGCCTGAGCAGATGCAGCGCTTCCAGGAAAACTTCAAGCGCAGCTTGCTGCAGTTCTACGGCAATGCCCTGCTCGAATACAACAACGAAGGAATCGTGGTCGACCCGGCCAAGGCCGATGATGGCAAGCGTGCCAGTGTTGGCATGAAGGTGACCGGCAACAACGGCGCGGTATACCCGGTGCAGTACACGTTGCAGAACATCGCTGGCGAGTGGAAGGTCCGCAATGTGATTGTCAACGGCATCAACATCGGCAAGCTGTTCCGTGACCAGTTCGCCGATGCCATGCAGCGCAACGGCAACGACCTGGACAAGACCATCGACGGCTGGGCCGGTGAAGTGGCCAAGGCCAAGCAGAGCGCCGACAGCTCGCCGGAAAAGGCTGTCAAATGAGCCAGGCCGCCACCGCAAGCATGACCGAGCCTGGCGTACTGCGCCTGGCCGGCGTGCTGGACTACCGCAGTGGCCCTGCGCTGCGCAAGCAGGGCCAGGCGCTGATCAAGGCCAGCGGTGACGCGCAGTTGATCATCGACTGCACGGCTGTCGAGCGCTCCACGAGCGTGGGTCTGTCGCTGTTGCTGGCTTTCCTGCGCGACGCCCAGGCCGCTGGCAAGCGTTGCCAGGTGCGTGGCATGCCTGATGACATGCGCGACATCGCCCAGGTTTATGACCTCGACGAGGTGCTGGCGAGCTGAAGCGCTAGCGGTAGAATCGCCCCTCGGTCAGTGAACCCCTTCGTTGGGCTTCGCAGGCGAGGGGCTTTTTTGTATGATGGCCGACCCGTGCGCATCGGGCGCCGATTGAGGTTGAGCATGCAGGCCCTAGAAGTTAAAAGCTTCCTTGAAGAAAAATTGCCGGGTTCCCGGGTCGAAGTTGAAGGCGAAGGCTGCAACTTCCAGTTGAACGTGATCAGCGACGAGCTGGCTGGCCTTAGCCCGGTCAAGCGTCAGCAGGCGATCTACGCCCACCTCAATCCATGGATCGCCAATGGCAGCATTCATGCGGTAACCATGAAATTTTTCAGCAGCGCAGCTTGGGCTGAGCGCACCTGAGCCACAAGGCGGCGAGATTCCAAATGGACAAACTGATTATCACTGGTGGCGCTCGTCTTGACGGCGAGATCCGCATTTCGGGTGCGAAAAACGCCGCCCTGCCGATCCTGGCCGCCACCTTGCTGGCCGATGGCCCGGTCACCGTAGGCAACCTGCCGCACCTGCACGACATCACTACCATGATCGAGCTGTTCGGGCGCATGGGCATCGAGCCTGTGATCGACGAAAAGCTGGCTGTGGAAATCGACCCGCGCAGCATCAAGACCCTGGTCGCGCCGTATGAACTGGTCAAGACCATGCGTGCCTCGATCCTGGTGCTCGGCCCCATGGTAGCCCGCTTCGGTGAAGCCGAAGTGGCCTTGCCCGGCGGTTGCGCCATTGGCTCACGCCCGGTCGACCTGCACATCCGCGGCCTGGAGGCCATGGGCGCAAAGATCGAAGTCGAAGCCGGTTACATCAAGGCCAAGGCGCCTGAAGGCGGGCTGCGTGGTGCGCACTTCTTCTTCGATACCGTCAGCGTGACCGGTACCGAGAACATCATGATGGCCGCAGCCCTGGCCAAAGGCCGCAGCGTGTTGCAGAACGCCGCGCGCGAGCCTGAAGTGGTCGACTTGGCCAACTTCATCAATGCCATGGGCGGTAACGTGCAGGGCGCGGGCACCGACACCATCACCATCGATGGCGTGGAGCGTTTGGGTTCGGCCAACTACCGGGTCATGCCCGACCGTATCGAGACCGGTACCTACCTGGTCGCCGCTGCCGTGACCGGTGGCCGCGTCAAGGTCAAGGACACCGATCCAACCATCCTTGAAGCCGTACTGGAAAAACTCAAGGAAGCCGGTGCCGATATCAACACCGGCGCGGACTGGATCGAGCTGGACATGCACGGCAAGCGGCCCAAGGCTGTCAACCTGCGCACCGCGCCCTATCCTGCGTTCCCGACCGACATGCAGGCGCAGTTCATCTCGCTCAACGCCATCGCCGAAGGCACTGGCGCTGTCATCGAGACAATCTTTGAAAACCGCTTCATGCACGTCTATGAAATGCACCGTATGGGCGCGCAGATCCAGGTCGAGGGCAACACGGCCATCGTCACTGGCGTCAATGCGCTCAAGGGCGCCCCGGTCATGGCCACCGACTTGCGCGCATCGGCCAGTCTGGTACTGTCGGCCCTGGTTGCCGAGGGCGACACCCTGATCGATCGCATCTACCACATCGACCGTGGTTACGAGTGCATCGAGGAAAAACTGCAGATGCTGGGCGCGAAGATCCGTCGCGTTCCGGGCTAGGAGCCCGTTGGCGCAGTGTAGGAAGGCTTGCAGCCTCGCTTGCCCTGCCTGCGCCTCATGAATTGAATGCCGCCAGGTCGTTGACCTGGCCAGCAGTAGCCGCTTAAGGACTGACGTTCCAATGCTGACCATCGCGCTTTCCAAAGGCCGAATTCTCGACGATACCCTGCCGTTGCTGGCCGAAGCCGGTATCGCACCCACCGAGAACCCGGACAAGAGCCGCAAGCTGATCATTCCCACCACGCAGGACGACGTGCGCTTGCTGATCGTGCGTGCCACCGACGTGCCGACCTATGTCGAGCATGGCGCCGCCGACCTGGGCGTGGCTGGCAAGGACGTGCTGATGGAGTACGGCGGCCAAGGTCTCTACGAACCGCTGGACCTGCAGATTGCCCGCTGCAAGCTGATGACGGCCGGGGTGGTCGGTGCGCCAGAGCCCAAGGGGCGTCTGCGGGTGGCCACCAAGTTCGTCAACGTGGCCAAACGTTATTATGCCGAGCAAGGCCGCCAAGTCGACATCATCAAGCTGTACGGTTCCATGGAGCTGGCGCCGCTGATCAACCTGGCCGACAAGATCATCGACGTGGTCGATACCGGTAATACCTTGCGTGCCAACGGCCTGGAACCCCAGGAGATGATCGCCGACATCAGTTCCCGCCTGGTGGTCAACAAGGCCTCCATGAAAATGCAGCACGCCCGCATCCAAAGCCTGATCGACACCCTGCGCAAAGCGGTCGAATCGCGACACCGCGGCTGACTTCTGCGCGCGACCTTCGCTGTCGCGCCCGTCTATCCGCGTCATAGCCACTTTTCTCAGGTGCCCGCGCGGATGGACTGGTAGCCTAGGGCGCCTGAGCATTCGCTATCAACCGAGGCCCTCGCCATGACCGTGTCCACTGCAATTGCCCGTCTCAACGCTGCTGACCCGGACTTCGCCCGACATCTGGATCATCTGCTGAGCTGGGAGAGTGTGTCCGATGAGGCGGTCAACCAGCGCGTGCTCGACATCATCAAGGCTGTGCGCGAGCGCGGCGACGACGCCCTGGTAGAGTTCACCCAGCGCTTCGATGGTCTGCAAGCCGACTCCATCCAGGACTTGATCCTCGATCGTCAGCGGCTTGAGCTCGCACTGACCCGCATCACCGACACCCAGCGTGCGGCCCTTGAAAAAGCCGCCCAGCGCGTGCGCCTTTACCACGAGCGGCAAAAACAGGACTCCTGGCAGTACACCGAAGCCGATGGCACGGTGCTGGGCCAGAAGGTTACCCCGCTGGATCGCGCCGGGTTGTACGTGCCTGGCGGCAAGGCGTCCTACCCCTCATCCGTGCTGATGAACGCCATTCCAGCCAAGGTGGCGGGTGTGGGCGAGGTGGTCATGGTGGTGCCCACACCGCGTGGCGAGGTCAACGAGCTGGTGCTGGCCGCGGCCTGTATCGCCGGTGTCGATCGGGTGTTCACCGTCGGTGGCGCCCAGGCGGTGGCTGCCCTGGCCTATGGCACTGCCAGCGTACCCAAGGTCGACAAGATCGTCGGCCCGGGCAACATCTATGTCGCCACGGCCAAGCGTCATGTGTTCGGGCAGGTCGGGATCGACATGATCGCCGGCCCCTCCGAGATCCTGGTGGTGTGTGACGGCCAGACCGATCCTGACTGGATCGCCATGGACCTGTTCTCCCAGGCCGAGCACGACGAGGACGCCCAGGCCATCCTGGTAAGCCCGGACGCCGCTTTCCTCGACCGCGTCGCGGCGAGCATCGACAAGCTGCTGCCGACCATGGAGCGGGCCGACATCATCGAGAAGTCGGTCAATGGGCGGGGTGCATTGATCCAGGTGCGCGACATGCAGCAGGCTATCGAAGTGGCCAACCGTATCGCGCCTGAGCACCTCGAGTTGTCAGTGGCAGATCCACAGGCGTGGCTGCCGCACATCCGTCATGCCGGCGCCATCTTCATGGGGCGTCACACCAGCGAGGCGCTGGGTGACTACTGCGCGGGCCCGAACCATGTATTGCCCACCTCCGGCACTGCACGCTTCTCGTCGCCGCTGGGGGTCTATGACTTCCAGAAACGTTCATCGATCATCTTCTGTTCGGAGCAGGGCGCTTCCGAACTGGGGCGCACGGCCTCCGTGCTGGCCCGCGGCGAGTCGCTGACCGCCCACGCGCGCAGCGCCGAATACCGCATTCTGACTACCGAGAAGGGGAACTGAACATGAGTCGATTCTGGAGCCCGTTCGTCAAGGCGCTGGTGCCCTATGTCCCTGGTGAGCAGCCCAAGCTTGCCCGACTGGTCAAGCTGAACACCAACGAGAACCCCTATGGCCCGTCGCCCAAGGCGCTCGAAGCCATGCGCGGTGAAATCAACGACAGCCTGCGCCTTTACCCTGATCCCAATGGCGATCACCTGAAGCAGGCGGTAGCGGACTACTACGGCATCACCGCTGCCCAGGTGTTTGTCGGCAACGGCTCGGACGAGGTGCTGGCGCACATCTTCCATGGCCTGTTCCAGCACGATGCACCTCTGCTGTTCCCAGACATCAGCTACAGCTTCTATCCGGTGTATTGCGGGCTGTACGGTATTGCCTACGAGCAGGTGCCCCTGGACGAGCAGTTCCAGATTCGCGTCGAGGATTACCGCAAGCCCAATGCCGGCATCATTTTCCCCAACCCCAATGCGCCGACTGGCTGCCTGATGCCGTTGCAGGCCATCGAGCAACTGTTGCAGCAGAACCCGGATTCGGTGGTGGTCGTCGATGAGGCCTATATCGATTTCGGCGGTCAGACGGCGATCAGCCTGGTAAGCCGTTACGACAATTTGCTGGTCACCCAGACCCTGTCGAAATCGCGCTCCCTGGCCGGCCTGCGGGTGGGCCTGGCGGTAGGTCATCCGGACCTGATCGAGGCGCTGGAGCGGATCAAGAACAGTTTCAACTCCTACCCGCTGGACCGCGCCGCCATCGTCGGTGCGGCAGCGGCATTCGCCGATCGCGCTTATTTCCAGCAGACCTGCCAGAAAGTGATCGACAGTCGCGAAGCGCTGGTGGGCGAGTTGCAAGCGCGTGGCTTCGAGGTGCTGCCATCGGCAGCCAACTTCGTCTTCGCCCGCCATCCCCAACACGATGCCGCCGCCCTCGCGGCCCGGCTACGCGAGCAAGGGGTGATCGTGCGTCACTTCAAGCAGGCGCGGATCGATCAGTTCCTGCGCATCACCATTGGCACTCCTGAAATGAATCAGGCGTTGCTCGACGCCCTGGTCTGACGCCGTTGCGTTCGCCATGTCCCGCAAGGGTCATGGCGAATGTCTTTTTCAAGGTTATCGAACCACGAGTGCGGACCAGGCGACGCACCTGATCTTGCTCGCCTTCTGACACGAGTTACCAATGCCTGAACCTAGAACGCCCAAAACCTCCGCAGTGGATCCTGACCGCGACCCGTTGCTCATCGACGCCGAGGCGGACGACGAGCAGGTACAGCCCCAGCCGCCGGTCAGGCACAAGCCCTGGCTGCTGTTACTCGGCCTGGTACTGGTGGCCTTGAACCTGCGCCCTGCGTTGTCGAGCATGGCGCCGGTATTGGGGCAGGTTTCCGACGGGCTGGGGCTCAGCGCAGCGCAGGCAGGCCTGCTGACGACATTGCCGGTGCTGTGCCTGGGCCTGTTCGCGCCGCTCGCGCCCATGCTGGCGCGCCGTCTGGGCAGCGAACGGGTGGTGCTGGGCATTCTGGCGACCTTGGCGCTGGGCATCGTACTGCGCAGTGTCCTGGGCACGACAGGTCTGTTTCTGGGCAGCCTGGTGGCCGGTGCCAGTATCGGCATCATCGGTGTACTGCTGCCGGGTATCGTCAAGCGCGACTTTCCACAGCATGCCGGCACGCTGACCGGCGTCTATACCATGGCGCTGTGCCTGGGGGCGGCGATGGCGGCGGGGGCGACCGTGCCGTTGGCGCACGCGTTGGGTGACAACTGGGCCCCGGCACTGGGGTTCTGGATGCTACCGGCCGTGCTGGCCATGCTGGTATGGCTGCCGCAGGCGCGCAACGGTCATGGCGTGCACAAGGTCGCCTATCGCGTGCATGGCCTTTGGCGTGATCCGCTGGCATGGCAGGTCACCCTGTACATGGGGCTGCAGTCCTCGCTCGCCTACATTGTCTTCGGCTGGCTGCCCTCGATTCTGATTGGCCGCGGCCTTAGCCCAACCCAGGCGGGCCTGGTGCTGTCGGGGTCGGTGATCATGCAACTGGTCAGCTCGCTTGCAGCACCTTGGCTGGCAACCCGTGGGCGTGATCAGCGCCTGGCGATCGTGGTGGTCATGCTGGTGACCCTCTGCGGACTGTTCGGCTGCCTTTACGCCCCCTTGTCGGGGCTGTGGGGCTGGGCAGTGCTGCTGGGCCTGGGCCAAGGCGGCACGTTTGCCCTGGCACTGACCTTGATCGTGCTGCGCTCAAGGGATGCGCATGTGGCGGCGAACCTCTCCAGCATGGCTCAGGGCGTTGGCTACACGCTGGCGTCGATGGGCCCGTTCGCCGTGGGCCTGGTGCATGACCTGACCGGAGGCTGGAATGCTTTGGGTTGGGTGTTTGCCGTGCTCGGTGCAGGGGCCATCGTGTTCGGCCTGGGGGCCGGGCGCGCGTTGCATGTGCAGGTTACCAGCGAGAAGGTCTGATAGCTTCGCGGTGGTACTGGCGTAACCCGGCGAGGCAGATTATCGTGCGGTTTTCACCCTCAGGAAGCCCCTTTGATGAGCGATGCCAACCGCGAGTTGATCACCCGTTTCTACCAGGCTTTCCAGCGGCTTGATGCCCAGGCCATGGTCGCCTGTTACAGCGATGACGTGGTGTTCAGTGATCCGGTCTTCGGCACGCTGCGTGGCAAGGACGCCGGCGACATGTGGCGGATGCTGACCCGGCGCGCCAAGGATTTCTCCCTGCGCTACGACAACGTGCGTGCCGATGAGCGCGGTGGTTCGGCGCAATGGATTGCCACTTACGTTTTCGCCCAGACCGGACGAGGCGTGGTCAACACCATCCAGGCACGTTTTGAAATCCGCGATGGGCTGATACACCGGCATGAAGACAACTTCGACCTGTGGGCCTGGTCCCGCCAGGCCTTGGGTGCGCCAGGGCTGCTGCTGGGCTGGACACCCTGGCTGCAAGCGAAAGTACGCCACCAGGCATTCAAGGGCTTGCGGGCGTACCAGCACGCTCAAGGGGCGGCGACCGCCTGATCAGGCTCGTGATAGGTGAACGTGGCACGCTCGCCGGCCTGCCAGGGTAGCTGTATCTTGATCACGGGTATGAAGCCGCCATGGGTGCGGTGCCAGTCTTTTTGATCAGCTTGAGCTTGCTCCAGGGCACCGTACTCCCCGTCGATGTAGAAGAATGACTGGATGGGCAGCTCGCTCGCGCGGGCTTCATCCCAAGCGCCGATCACTATCTCGTTCCAGACAAAGGGCAGCTCGTCAGCAAACAGTCGTTGCGCGCGCAGGGTCTGGTGGAAGGCTTGTGCACGTTCCGGTACGCGCGCCCGGCGTATGTCGAAGGCGCATTGGCGCTTATAGTCGCCGGTCAGCCTGAAGCGTGCGATCCAGTCTTCGGCCGTATGCACGCCTTGCTCATGGCAGGCCGCTTCACGTTCGGGTGTCTGTCGATTGTCACCGCATCCCCGGTTGTCTCGTTCCCATGTGTCGCCATCGGTGGGCCATGCGCAGAGCATTTCATAGCGCAGGGAGCCGGCGGGTCGCTGCAACAGCGGATACAAGGTGAAGCCACTGCGACCATCGGCGGCCAGGCCAGTGGTCGGCAAGTCACTGCGCAGGTAGGAAAACGAAACACCACCTTTGTCCTTGCTGTTCTGGCTATGATGCCAGGTGTGATAGTGCTGGGATGGACGCGTGGACCTCAGCAAGACGCCAGAGCAGGCATGGGCCGGCACGGCATTGCCCTCGCACTGGGTGGGGATGGCGTTATAGTTTTCCTGCATGCGGGCGGCGGTCTGGGCGCCAATCGAAGCCTGTGCGCTGGCGGTTGCAGCGAGTACCGCAGTGGCCAGCAGTGAACGAATCTGTAAATGGAGCATGATGAGCCCTCGTCGAGTGGGCTCATGAAGTTAATGATGGATACAGCCGTTGTGGTGAGTGAAAACGTGCCGGATCAGGTAATAAAACCTTGGTATGTGTACCTGGTCAGGGCGGCCAATGGCGCGCTTTACTGTGGCATCAGCGATGACCCGCGGCGGCGCTTCGAGGCGCACTGCAAAGGCCAGGGTGCACGCTTTTTCAAGACCAGCCCTGCCCAGGCCCTGGTCTACGTGGAGCGGTGGCCGGACAAAGGCGAAGCCTTGCGCCAGGAAAGGCTGGTCAAGCGCCTGCGCAAGTCGGCGAAAGAGGCACTGGTGTCCTCCTACAACGCCGAACCTGCATGCGGTGCAGTCAGTCCTTGCGACGCTTGAGCTGATCCACGAGCGTTGTGGGCAGCCCCTTGATGATCAAGGTGCCAGCCGCTTCGTCGTACTCCACCTTGTCACCCAGCAAATGGGCCTCGAAACTGATCGACAGCCCTTCGGCACGGCCGGTGAAGCGACGGAATTGGTTGAGGGTGCGCTTATCGGCAGGAATCTCCGGTGACAGCCCGTAGTCCTTGTTGCGGATATGGTCGTAAAACGCTTTGGGCCGATCTTCATCGATGAGGCTGGACAGTTCTTCGAGCGTCACAGGCTCGCCCAGCTTGGTCTGCGTGGTGGCGTAGTCCACCAGTGTCTGGGTTTTTTCACGGGCAGAGGCCTCGGGCAGGTCCTCGCTTTCCACGAAGTCACTGAACGCCTTGAGCAACGTGCGCGTCTCGCCCGGCCCGTCCACACCTTCCTGACACCCGATGAAGTCACGGAAGTAATCCGAGACTTTCTTGCCATTCTTGCCCTTGATGAACGAGATGTACTGCTTGGAGTTCTGGTTGTTCTTCCATTCCGAAAGGTTGATGCGCGCCGCCAGGTGCAACTGACCCAGGTCCAGGTGCCGCGAGGGCATGACATCGAGTTCGGCGTTCACGGCAACGCCTTCGCTGTGGTGCAGCAGTGCGATGGCCAGGTACTCGGTCATGCCTTGCTGATAGTGCGCAAAGAGCACGTGCCCGCCGGTGGACAGGTTGGATTCTTCCATCAGCTTTTGCAGGTGCTCCACGGCCAGCCGACTGAAGGCGGTGAAATCCTGCTCCTGATCCAGGTACTGCTTCAACCAGCCACTGAGCGGGTAGGCACCGGACTCGCTGTGAAAGAACCCCCAGGCCTTGCCCTGCTTGGCGTTGTAGCTGTCATTGAGGTCAGCGAGCAGATTCTCGATGGCGTCGGAGGCTGCCAGCTCGGCGTCGCGTGCGTGCAGCACGGCAGGGCTGCCATCGGGCTTTTTGTCGATCAGGTGAACGATGCAATGTCGGATTGGCATGGGGTTCTCGGCCAGCTGCAAAAGCGCTGAAGTTTACCTCAGACGCTCGGTGATTCAGTGGCCGGATCGTAGCAGAAATGAAGGTTGGCGGTTTTTTGCTCAAATTCGCGGTGTTTTCATCAGTAGGGCCTGAAAACCTGCATTAAATCAGGGGCGGCAGCGGATATTTATCCGCTGCTGTGGTAGTTTTGCGCGGTCTTGCGCCCCTGCTGTGGCGCATTGCTGCAGTACGCGCTCGGCGTGTCGAACCAAACGCTGATTTGCGTATCTACATACCCAATTGGCGCGGCCCTCCAATCTCGTCGGGGCTGGCCCGATAACGTCGTCGTTCGCTGCATAACCATCGAATTTGATAGGGAAGGAACACCACCATGGCATTGACCAAAGACCAACTGATTGCCGACATCGCCGAATCGATCGCAGCGCCTAAAGCCACCGCCAAGAACGCTCTGGAGCAACTGGGCCAGATCGTTGCCGACCAACTGGAAAACGGCGCTGAAATCACCCTGCCAGGCATCGGCAAGCTGAAAGTCTCCGAGCGTCCTGCCCGTACCGGCCGCAACCCTTCGACTGGCGCCGCCATCGAAATCGCTGCCAAGAAAGTCGTCAAGTTCGTACCGGCCAAAGTGCTGACCGACGCCATCAACAAGTAATTGTCGATGCGGTGACCTAACCGCGCTCGGGTTGCCCGAGCGCGGTTTTTTCATGCCTGTGAAATGGGCTGGGCGCGCCAGGCCTTGCGTGCAGCATCGTCATAGAAGCTCCAGGCGAGCATGCGGCTTTGTTTCTGCCCTTGGCCCATTTCGACAACGCGCACCGCCGCGGCCCCGGTCTTTTTCAAAACGGCCTCCAGCGCCGGCAGGTTACTGGCCTTCGATACCAGGCTGGTGAACCACAGTGTCTGGCTGGCGTAGGGCGCGCTCTCGTTGATCAGTTGGGTGACGAAGCGGATCTCACCGCCTTCGCACCACAGTTCGTTGTTCTGGCCACCGAAGTTCAGCACGGGCAGCTTGCGCTTGGGGTCCTGCTTGCCCAGGTTCTTCCATTTGCGCTGGCTGCCACGGGTGGCTTCCTCGCGTGAGGCATGGAAGGGCGGATTGCACAGGGTCAGATCGAAGCGCTCATCGTCCTTGAGCAGGCCGCTTAGGATATGCGCAGGGTTGCTCTGCTGGCGCAGGTTGATGACCTTGTCCAGGCCATTGGCCTGAATGATCGTCCTGGCCGACGCCAATGCTATGGGATCGATGTCCGAGCCCAGGAAGCGCCAGCGGTAATCGCTATGGCCCAGCAGCGGGTAGATGCAGTTGGCACCCACGCCGATGTCGAGCACGCGCACCTGGGCGCCTTTGGGGGGCTGGCCTGCGTTGTCGGCAGCCAGCAGGTCGGCGGCCACATGAATGTAGTCGGCGCGACCGGGGATCGGCGGGCACAGGTAGTTGGCCGGGATGTCCCAGTGCTGTATCCCGTACTGGGCTTTGAGCAGGGCACGGTTGAACACTCGCACGGCTTCGGGGTTGGCGAAATCGATGCTGGGTTTGCCATGGGGATTGGTGAGGGTGAAGCGCGCCAGATCAGGGTGGGCCTTGATCAGGCTGGGAAAATCGTAGCGGCCTTGATGGCGGTTACGCGGATGCAGGGTGGGTTTGCTCTGGGTCATGCTCGGGTCCGGTGTTGCAGGTACTGGCCCCCGGACCGTTGGACGGCCCGATCGCGGCCGGCCCGGTTCCCCGGGCTGGCCGCGAACGAGGGCTAGGCCCTCGCCGGTCAGCGCTGCACGGTCAGGTTACAGCGCTGCAATCCGCGCATGCTGCTCGGTGAAGTTCGCCAACGCCTGCTCGGACTCGGCCAGCTTGGCACGTTCCTTCTCGATGACGGCAGGCGGTGCCTTGTCGACGAACGCGGCGTTGGACAGCTTGCCGCCCACGCGCGCCACTTCGCCTTGCAGGCGCTGGATTTCCTTGTTCAAGCGGGCCAGTTCGGCATTTTTGTCGATCAGCCCGGCCATCGGTACCAGCACCTGCAGGTCGCCCACCAACGCCGTGGCGGACAATGGCGCCTCGTCGTTGTCGCCCAGCACGGTGAACGATTCGACCTTGGCCAATTTCTTGAGCAAGGCTTCGTTTTCCTGCAGGCGACGCTGGTCGTCGGCGCTGGCGTTCTTCAGGAACAGCGGCAGGGGCTTGCCGGGGCCTATGTTCATTTCGGCGCGAATGTTGCGCAAGCCGACCATCAGCTCCTTGAGCCACTCGATGTCGCCTTCGGCAGCCACGTCGATGCGTGCATCATTGGCCTGGGGCCAGGGCTGCAGCATGATGGTCTTGCCTTCGACGCCGGCCAGGGGCGCGATGCGCTGCCAGATCTCTTCGGTGATGAACGGCATGAACGGGTGGGCCAGGCGCAATGCTACTTCCAGCACGCGAACCAAGGTACGGCGCGTGCCACGGGCGCGCTCCACAGGGGCCTGCTCGTCCCACAACACCGGCTTGGAAAGCTCCAGGTACCAGTCGCAGTACTGGTTCCAGATGAATTCGTACAGCGCCTGGCTGGCCAGGTCGAAGCGGAACTGCTCAAGCTGACGGGTCACTTCGGCTTCGGTGCGCTGCAGCTGCGAGATGATCCAGCGGTCGGCCAGCGACAGCTCGTAGGCTTCGCCGTTCTGGCCGCAGTCCTCACCCTTGTCCAGCACGTAGCGGGCGGCGTTCCAGATCTTGTTGCAGAAGTTGCGGTAGCCTTCGACGCGGCCCATGTCGAACTTGATGTCGCGACCGGTCGAGGCCAAGGAGCAGAACGTGAAGCGCAGGGCGTCGGTGCCGTAGCTGGCAATGCCCTCGGGGAACTCGGCCTTGGTCTGCTTGGCGATCTTCTCGGCCAGCTTGGGCAACATCATGCCGCTGGTGCGTTTTTCCAGCAGGGCATCGAGGGTGATGCCGTCGACGATGTCCAGCGGGTCCAGCACGTTGCCCTTGGACTTGGACATCTTCTGGCCCTGGCCGTCACGCACCAGGCCGTGCACGTACACGGTCTTGAACGGAACCTGGGGCGTGCCGTCCTCGTTCTTGATCAGGTGCATGGTCAACATGATCATGCGCGCAACCCAGAAGAAGATGATGTCGAACCCGGTCACCAGTACATCGGTGGAGTGGAATTTCTTGAGGAACTCGGTTTGCTCCGGCCAGCCCAGGGTCGAGAAGGTCCACAGGCCCGAGCTGAACCAGGTATCGAGTACATCGTCATCCTGGCGCAGGTTCACGTCCGCGCCGAGGCCGTGCTTGCTGCGCACTTCCTCTTCGTTGCGCCCGACGTAGACCCGGCCCGCCTCGTCGTACCAGGCCGGGATGCGATGGCCCCACCACAGCTGACGGCTGATGCACCAGTCCTGGATGTCGCGCATCCAGGAGAAGTACATGTTCTCGTACTGCTTGGGCACGAACTGGATACGACCATCTTCGACCGCAGCAATGGCAGGCTCGGCCAATGGCTTGGTGGAAACGTACCACTGGTCGGTCAGCCACGGTTCGATGATGGTGCCCGAGCGGTCACCCTTGGGCACTTTCAAGGCATGGTCGTCGATGCTGACCAGCAGGCCCTGGGCTTCCAGGTCGGCGACGATCTGCTTGCGTGCAACGAAGCGATCCAGGCCGGCGTACTGGGACGGCAGGGCGGTGTCTACCTGGTCATTAAGCGAACCATCGAGGTTGAACGCCTGGGCCGCTGGCAGCACCACGGCATTCTTGTCGAAAATGTTCAGCAGCGGCAGGTTGTGACGCTTGCCGACTTCATAGTCATTGAAGTCGTGGGCCGGGGTGATCTTGACGCAACCGGTGCCGAACTCAGGGTCGCAGTAGTCATCGGCGACGATGGGGATGCGACGGCCAACCAGCGGCAACTCGACGAACTTGCCGATCAGGGCCTGGTAGCGTTCGTCGGTGGGGTTAACCGCGACGGCAGCGTCACCCAGCAGGGTTTCCGGACGCGTGGTGGCGACCACCAGGTAATCCAGCCCCTCGGAGGTGGTGGCACCGTCGGCCAGCGGGTAGCGCAGGTTCCACAGGTGGCCTTTCTCGTCGTGGCTTTCCACTTCCAGGTCGGAAATGGCGGTGTGCAGCTTGGTGTCCCAGTTGACCAGGCGCTTGCCCCGGTAGATCAGGCCGTCTTCGTGCAGGCGCACGAACGCTTCCTTGACCGCTTCGGACAGGCCATCGTCCATGGTGAAGCGCTCGCGGCTCCAGTCTACTGAGGAGCCAAGGCGACGAATCTGCCGGCTGATGTTGCCGCCCGACTGGTCCTTCCACTCCCAGATTTTTTCCAGGAACTGTTCGCGGCCCAGGTCATGACGGTTCAGGCCCTTGGCTTCGAGCTGGCGCTCGACCAGCATCTGCGTGGCGATGCCCGCGTGGTCGGTACCCGGCTGCCAGAGGGTGTCGCGACCCTGCATGCGACGGAAGCGGATCAGGGCGTCCATGATCGCGTTGTTGAAGCCATGACCCATGTGCAGGCTGCCGGTTACGTTCGGCGGCGGGATCATGATGGTGTAGGACTCGCCTGCACCTTGTGGGGCGAAATAGTTCTCGGCTTCCCAGGTGTTGTACCAGGAAGTTTCGATGGCGTGCGGCTGGTAGGTCTTATCCATGCGCGGCGGGACCCTGTGCATTTATTCGGGAAAGCCGGGAAGTATAACCAAGCCGAAGGGCGCAGGCGACAAGCGGCTGCTGGGTGGGCAAGCGGTCTTCATCGCAGTTGGCGTTAGCGATTGGCGCGTAGGAGCGGCCTCGCCGGGGCGCCGGACCGGCCGATCCTGCCAGAGGGGCGTAGCTTGCAGGGGTTGTAAAGGCCAGGTGCTCAGCAGCCCCTTCACTCCGAACGCTTGATCAACCGCTCGATGCGCGCATCGAGGCGACGCTTGATCTCGTTTTCGATGTGCGGGGTAAAGTCGTTGATCACATCCTGCATGATCATCTGCGCTGCAGCGCGCAGTTCGCTTTCAAGGTGCAGCAGGGTGTCCTGGCGACGTGCTTGCGGGTCATCAAGGGGGTTGTCGCTGGCAGCCGGGTCGGCAGCGCTGTCAACGGGCGAAGGCGCCTGGTCCACCGTGTCGGTGAGCAAAGGCGGTTGCAGGTCGGCATCGCCAAGCAGTTGGCGAATCGACTCGAGGTCGTCGAGCAGGTGGGTGGAGCCGGGCAGGGGAGCGTGCTTGTCCATCGTTATCAAAATCGCTGTAAGCGGTGGTCTTGCAGAGCATAGCCTTGTTCACGGTAGAAACGGAATCGCTCACGCGCCGATTGGCGGATGGCGGCCTCTTCAACCACGATCTCGGCAACCCGCTCGAACTGGCTGACAAAACCGGGAACATTGGCGCCCAGGTTGATCAACAAGTCCTGGTGCCCCTGTGCATGATCCCCGACACCAAGCGCCACGCGCGCATCGGCGTGGTCTTCGGCCAGGTCATGGGGCACGAAGGCTTCGCCCCTGAATGCCCACAAACGCTTGTCCAAGGCGGCACGCTGATCGTCATCCTGGCAATGCAGGTAGACGCGATGGCCCAGCCGCCAGGCTTTGTCGCACAGCTTGCAGGCGAAATCCAGGCGCGCCTCCAGCGAATCGGTGGGCAGTATGTAGAAGTCGACTTTGCTCATGTGGGTTCCGTTGGCCGGCAATGCCCGAGGCGCTGCCGGCGCTCGCCGTCAGGCGCCGGCACGGTCCAGCAGGTACTGGGTCAACAGGGGCACCGGGCGACCGGAGGCACCCTTGTCCTTGCCGCCGCTGATCCAGGCGGTACCGGCAATATCCAGGTGCGCCCAGTCATAGGCCTTGGCGAACCGCGACAGGAAGCAACCGGCGGTGATGGTACCGGCTTTCGGCCCGCCAATGTTGCCCATGTCGGCGAACGGGCTGTCCAGTTGTTCCTGGTACTCATCGAACAGCGGCAATTGCCAGGCGCGGTCATCGGCGCGCTTGCCCGCCTCGAGCAGTTGGCTGACCAGCTCGTCGTTGTTGCCCATCAGGCCGCTGGTGTGGCTGCCCAGGGCGACGATGCAGGCGCCGGTGAGCGTGGCGATATCGATCACCGCCTGGGGCTTGAAACGCTCGGCGTAGGTGAGGGTATCGCACAGCACCAGGCGACCTTCGGCGTCGGTGTTGAGAATCTCCACGGTCTGGCCGCTCATGGTGGTGACAATATCACCAGGGCGAGTGGCGCCGCCGCTGGGCATGTTCTCGGCACAGGCGAGCAGGCACACCAGGTTGATGGGCAGTTGCAGTTCCAGCACCGCACGCAGGGTACCGAACACGCTGGCTGCGCCGCACATGTCGTATTTCATCTCGTCCATGCCGGCACCGGGCTTGAGGCTGATGCCGCCGGTATCGAAGGTGATGCCCTTGCCCACCAGCACGTAGGGCTTGTCACCTTTCTTGCCGCCTTGGTAGTTGAGCACGATCAGACGCGGAGGTTGATCGCTGCCCTGGCCGACGGCGTAGAACGCGCCCATGCCCAGGTCCTTGATCTTCTTCTCGTCCAGCACATCGACTTTCAGGCCCTTGTGCGCCTTGCCCAGCTCCTTGGCCTGCTCGGCCAGGTAGCTTGGATGGCACAGGTTGGGAGGCAGGTTGCCCAGGTCACGGGTATAGGCCATGCCGGTGGCGATGGCACTGGCGTGGCGCACGGCGCGCTCCACGTCGGCCTGGTTGAGTTTGGTGGTGAGCAGGGTGACTTTCTTCAGCGCCCGAGGCTCGGCCTTCTGGCTTTTGAAACGATCGAATACGTACTCGCCATCGAGCAGGGTTTCGCCCAGCAGGCGATATTTGCCGTAGCCTGTATCGCGGTTGCTCAGCGCAATGTCATCGAGTGCCAGAACGGCGTCGGCGCCGTTGAGGCCCTTGAGCACACCGGCAACGCTGGCCACCAGCTTGCGCCAGGTGCGATCACCCAGCGCCTCGTCCTTGCCGCTACCTACCAGCAGCACACGCTCGGCCTTCAGGCCCGCAACGGCGTGCAGCAGCAGCGTCTGGCCAGGCTTGCCGACCAGGTCGCCACGCTTGAGCGCAGCGCTGATGGCGCCCTCGCTTGCCAGGTCCACGGCCTGGGCCACGGTGCCCAAGGCACGTTTTTCACCGACTGGGATGACCAGCGTTGCGGTCTTGACCGATGCAGCGGCTACGCTTTTTACAACCAGTTCCATCTCAGGGTCCCCGAATGATCGATACGTGTGGCGCCGTGCTGGCCGGCGCTTGGAACGCGACTGGCTGCGCGGTGGCAGGCCAGTGGAAAAGCTGCCAGTTTGAGCCTGCGGCCGGCGTGCTGACAACCCCGGCGTGCTGTGCGATGCGCGGCCAAGTGACAGGCGCGGTCAATCACAGGATAATGCGCGCACTTTATATGGAGGTTCGCCTTGGGCGAACCAGCATTGGCCTTGGATGTACTAAGTCATCGTCTGGTGCCATCGATTGGCAGTCCGTGCTGACAACCCAGGAGTGTCTGGTTTGATCGTCTTTCGTTATCTATCCCGCGAGGTCCTGGTGACCTTGAGCGCCGTCAGCGCAGTGCTGCTGGTGATCATCATGAGCGGGCGCTTCATCAAATACCTGGCCCAGGCTGCACAGGGGGTGCTCGACCCTGGCGTCCTGTTCCTGATCATGGGGTTCCGCCTGCCGGGCTTCCTGCAACTGATCCTGCCGCTGGGGTTGTTCCTGGGTATTCTGCTGGCCTATGGCCGGCTGTACCTGGAAAGCGAAATGACCGTGCTGTCGGCCACCGGCATGAGCCAGCAGCGCCTGCTGGCCATGACCATGGCGCCTGCGGCACTGGTGGCGCTGCTGGTGGCTTGGCTAAGCCTGAGCCTGGCACCCCTGGGCGTGGCCCAGGTGCAGAAGATCATCAGCCAGCAGGATGCCCTGACCGAATTCGACACTTTGGTGCCGGGCCGCTTCCAGACCCTGCGCGATGGTTCGCGGGTGACCTACACCGAGCAGCTTTCCGATGACCGGGTAAACCTGGGCGGCGTGTTCATCTCGGAAAAACGCTTCAACCAGGACAAGACCAAGGACCGCGCCCCGTCGGTGCTGGTGGCCGAGCGCGGGCACCAGGAAATCCAGGCTGACGGCAACCGTTACCTGGTGCTCGAAAACGGCTACCGCTATGACGGCAACCCAGGCCAGGCCGACTACCGCGCCATCAAGTACGACACCTATGGCGTGTTGTTGCCCAAGCCTGAAGTCAGCGAGGAGGTCACCGAGCGCGAGGCGATCCCCACCACCGATCTGTTCGGTGCCCAGGATTTGCGAGAGCGCGCCGAACTGCAATGGCGCCTGTCCCTGCCGATCCTGGTGTTCATCGTGACCCTGCTTGCCGTGCCGCTGTCGCGGGCCAACCCCCGGCAGGGGCGGTTCCTCAAGCTGCTGCCAGCCATCCTCCTGTACATGGCGTACCTGACAATGCTGATTTCCGTGCGCGGTGCACTCGAGAAGGGCAAGTTGCCCATCGCCCTTGGCATGTGGTGGGTGCATGGGCTGTTCCTGCTCATCGGCCTGGGTTTGATGTACTGGGAACCCCTTCGCCTCAAGCGCGCAGCCCGTCGTGCGGAGGTGGCCCGTGGCTAAGCTCGATCGTTATATCGGCCAGAGCGTGCTGGTGGCTATCCTGGCTGTCCTGGGCATCATCCTGGGGCTGGCGTCGCTGTTTGCCTTCATCGACGAAATGGGCGACCTGAGCGATACCTACACGGTGCTCGAAGCAGGCAAGTATGTGCTGCTTACCGCACCGCGGCGGCTGTACGACATGCTGCCGATGGCGGCGCTGATCGGCTGCCTGATCGGCCTGGGTACGCTGGCCAGCAGCAGTGAGCTGACCATCATGCGCGCCGCTGGGGTGTCGATCGGTCGTATCGTCTGGGCGGTGATGAAACCGATGCTGGTGCTGATGCTGGTTGGCCTGCTGATCGGCGAATACGTGGCACCGGTCACCGAAAACAAAGCCCAGGCCCATCGCTCCCTGGCCCAGGGTGGCGGTGAAGCGCAAAGCTCCAAGCGTGGCATGTGGCACCGGCAGGGCGAGGAGTTCGTGCACATCAACTCCGTGCAGCCCAACGGCCTTCTGCTGGGTGTGACCCGCTACCGGTTCGACGACCAGCGCAAGATCATCAGCTCCAGCTTCGCGCGCCGGGCGCGTTACGAAAACGATCACTGGCTGCTGACCGATGTGCGCACCACACTGTTCCATGGCGACCGTACCGAAGTCGTGCAAAACTCTGAAGAACAGTGGGATGTGTCGGTCACGCCACAGTTGCTCAACACGGTGGTGCTGGCGCCTGAATCGCTGTCGATCACCGGCCTGTGGGACTACATCCACTACCTGTCCGACCAAGGGCTGAACAACGCCCGCTACTGGCTGGCCTTCTGGACCAAGGTCCTGCAACCGGCCATTACGGCAGCCCTGGTACTCATGGCCATTTCGTTCATTTTCGGGCCGCTGCGATCGGTGACGCTTGGCCAGCGTGTCTTCACAGGCGTGCTGGTGGGCTTCGTGTTCCGTATTGCCCAGGACCTGCTGGGCCCATCTAGCCAGGTGTTCGGCTTCCCGCCGTTGCTTGCGGTGGTGCTGCCAGCCGGCATCTGTGCCGTGGCAGGCTTGTGGTTGTTGCGCCGCGCTGGATAAACCTGCTGCGCAGCCGCATGGCTGCGTGCTTGACCCTAGGGGCCGCTATAGCGGCCCCTTGTGTTTCAGGGCCGCTGCCGCTTGAGTAGAGCGCTCATTTCTTCGGCTTGGGGACTCGAACCAGTTGGCTCTCGGAGTAGATGTCGTGCCAGCTGCGTTTGCGCTTGTCGACCAGGGCCCAGAAGAAACCCAGCCCCAGGCATAGCCACGAGGCGATGGAAACGACAAACCGCAACAGCGCCTGCCAGAGCGTGATGGGCGAGCCATCGGCGTTCTGCACACGCACGCCCCAGACCTGCATGCCCAGTGTTTGCCCGCCATGGGTCCAGAACTTGGCGAAGAAACCGAATAGCACGAACAGCAGCACCGTGGACAGCAAAGGGTCGCCGTCCAGCGCGCCTGCTTCGGTGAGTTCGCGCATACGCTGCTGGCCGATGATCGCCATCTGGACCATCTTGTAGAGGCCTGCGGTGACGATCAGCAGGGCCGTGCACAGCAAAAAATCATAGAACACCGCAGCCAGACGCCTGCCGAGGCCGACCGGAGGGAAATCACCTTGGGGATGCAGCACAGGCTTGGACATGCAGAACAGCTCCATCACGCAAAGCCGCCATTCTACGGGCAAAAAAAAGCCCCTGCACTGAGCAGGGGCTTTTTTGGGGGTAACAAGGCTTATTCAGCTACCTGTACCTTGTCAGCCTGCATACCTTTCTGGCCTTGTACGGCTTCGAAAGTGACTTTTTGGCCTTCTTTCAGGCTCTTGAAGCCGTTGCCTTCGATGGCGCGGAAGTGCACGAACAGATCAGCACCGCTTTCTGGGGTGATGAAGCCGTAACCTTTTTCGTCATTGAACCACTTGACGGTACCGTTCTGACGCTGAGACATGGTCTTATTTCCTATGAAACTTAGGTTTGGATGACAGTTTTCTTTCGCTTTCAAACAAGCAAAAGAGTACTGGGCTGGGTTGCAGGAAAGTAAGAGACGTCGAACGGGTTGTAGCAGATTGCGGCTACTGGCCCAGGTCACGAACTGTTGCGACCCATGCAAACACAGTGCATTGACTCTACGCCAACTGCCGAGCGAAAAACAAGCCTTGCAGCGGGTGTAAAAGTGACTGTTTTACAACCCTTGGTCAAATCGCCGAAAAGTGCATGGCGCCTGGCCTGGCGCCATGTTCGCACTGGCGCGCGCCACGTTCGTAAACGAAGATACCGAGCACTGCCACATCGTCGATGAAGCTGCCTTAACCGCGATAGTAACGGGATGCTACAAACGGCGTTTTACTGACTTTCAAGGCCACCTTCTTACCGCGCACGAGGGCATATAAAAGTGTGTCCAGGGCGGCATGTTCGGTGTCGACATACCCCATCGCCACAGGGGCGCTGAGTGTGGGCCCAAAGCCGCCACTGCAGATGGTGCCGACCGGGGTACCTTCTGCATCGACAATCTCGGCGCCTTCGCGCACAGGTGTGCGTTCCTGGGGCAGCAAACCGACCCGCTTGCGTTTTACACCCTCACGCTGCTGGCCGAAGATGGCCTGCGCGCCCGGAAAGCCCCCGGCACGCGCACCATCGGCCCGACGTGGCTTGGACATTGCCCACATCAGGTTGGCTTGCACGGGCGAGGTGTCGCCGCTCATGTCATGGCCATACAGGCATAGGCCAGCTTCCAGGCGCAACGAGTCACGGGCCCCTAGCCCGATCGGCTGGACCTCTGGCTGCTTGAGCAGCTCCCTGGCGAGCGTCTCTGCGCCCGCCACCGGCACGGAGATTTCATAACCATCCTCCCCGGTGTAACCCGATCGACTGACCCAGCACGGATGGCCCAGTAACGTGACAGGACGCACCTGCATGAACGTCATGTCAGCCACTTCATGCGCCAGACGCTGCAGGACCTTGACCGCTGTCGGCCCTTGCAAGGCGAGCAGGGCACGCTGGTCGAACAGCGGCTGGACCTCGCAACGTTGGCCGATATGCCGCTGCAGGTGCGCCAGGTCCTGATCCTTGCAGGCGGCGTTCACCACCAGCAGCAGTGTTTCGTCACCCAGATTGGCGACCATCAGGTCGTCGAGGATGCCGCCGTGTTCGTTGGTGAACATGGCATAGCGCTGCATGCCAACGGGCAGGTCGATGATGTCGACCGGCACCAGCGTTTCCAGGGCACTGGCAGCGTCGCGACCCTTGAGCAGAACTTGCCCCATGTGCGAGACGTCGAACAACCCGGCTTGTTCACGGGTGTGCAGGTGCTCTTTGAGCACGCCCAGAGGGTACTGCACCGGCATGTCGTAGCCCGCGAAGGGCACCATGCGCGCACCCAGTTCCAGGTGCAGGGCATGCAGTGGGGTTTTGAGCAGTGTTTCGGACATCGATGACTCCTTGCATGGGTTTCGGTCAATGTCCGGGGACATTGACCGCCAGGCGAATGACACACTCACGATCCGGCGCTGTCAGGCGTCCTGGTAGCTTTCGATCGACGGGCAGGCACAGACCAGGTTGCGGTCGCCAAAGACGTTGTCGACCCGGCTCACAGGCGGCCAGTACTTGCATTGCACCAGGCCAGGCAGCGGGTAGACCGCTTGCTCGCGGGAGTAACCATGGGCCCATTCGCCCACCAGTTCCGCTGCGGTGTGCGGCGCGTTCTTGAGCGGGTTGTCGTCCTTGTCCAGCGTGCCGTCCTCTACCGCGCGGATTTCCTTGCGGATCTGGATCATGGCTTCGCAGAACCTGTCCAGCTCTTCCCGGGATTCGCTTTCGGTCGGCTCGATCATCAGCGTGCCTGCCACCGGGAACGACATGGTCGGGGCGTGGAAGCCGTAGTCGATCAGGCGCTTGGCCACGTCGTCGACGCTGATGCCACTGCTGTCCTTGAGCGGGCGCAGGTCCAGGATGCACTCATGGGCGACCAGGCCATTGCTGCCGGTGTACAGCACCGGGTAGTGCTCCTCCAGGCGGCGAGCGATGTAGTTGGCGTTGAGGATGGCCATCTGCGAAGCCCGCTTGAGCCCCGCGCCCCCCATCATGCGAATGTACATCCAGGTGATCGGCAGGATGCTGGCGCTGCCGAAGGGGGCGGCGCATACCGCGCCTTCGGCAGTGCCCAGGGCGGCATGGCCCGGCAGGAAGGGCGCCAGGTGCGATTTCACGCCGATCGGCCCTACGCCCGGCCCACCGCCGCCATGGGGAATGCAGAAGGTCTTGTGCAGGTTCAGGTGCGACACATCGCCCCCGAACTTGCCCGGCGCGCACAGGCCGACCATGGCGTTCATGTTGGCGCCGTCGATGTAAACCTGGCCGCCGTTGTCGTGGATGATGGCGCAAATCTCGCCGATCGCTTCCTCGAACACCCCATGGGTGGACGGGTAGGTGATCATCAGCGCCGCCAGGCGTTCGCGGTGCTCGATGGCCTTGGCACGCAGGTCGGCGACGTCAACGTTGCCGCGCCCGTCGCAGGCCGTGACCACCACCTGCATGCCGGCCATGTTGGCCGTTGCCGGGTTGGTGCCATGGGCTGAAGAAGGGATCAGGCAGATGTCGCGATGGCCTTCGTTACGGCTGCGGTGATAGGCGCGGATCGCCAATAGGCCCGCGTACTCGCCCTGAGAACCGGCATTGGGTTGCAGCGAGACGGCATCGTAGCCCGTGGCTGCGCAGAGCATGGCCTCCAACTCCGACGTCAATTGCAAGTAGCCCTGGCTCTGCTGCGCTGGGGCGAAGGGGTGCAGGTTGCCGAATTCTGCCCAGGTGACCGGGATCATTTCGCTGGCAGCGTTGAGCTTCATGGTGCACGAGCCCAGTGGGATCATGCTGCGGTCCAGAGCCAGGTCCTTGTCGGCCAGCTTGCGCAGGTAGCGCATCAACTCCGTTTCACTGTGGTAGCGGTTGAACACGGGGTGTTCGAGGAACGTCGTACGACGCAGCAAGGCCTCGGGCAGCAGCGTACCGCTGCTGGCGGCCAGCGCCTGGAAGTCAGGCTGCAGTTGACCCTCGCCAAACAGCTGCCACAGCGCCTGTACATCGGCCGGGGTGGTGGTTTCGTCCAGCGATACGCCTACATGGCCGGCATCGACCTGGCGCAGGTTGATGCCTTGGGCGCGTGCTTTCTCGTGCAGGCCGAGGGTGGCATCGCCAGTGGCCAGGGTCAGGGTGTCGAATGCTGTGTCGTTCACCACTGTCACAGCCATTGCCCGCAGGCCCTGTGCCAGGATGGCGGTCAAGCTGTGGGTACGTTGTGCAATGCGCTTGAGGCCTTCAGGGCCGTGATAGACGGCGAACATGCTGGCAATGTTGGCAAGCAGCACCTGGGCGGTGCAGATGTTGCTGGTGGCTTTTTCGCGGCGAATGTGCTGCTCCCGTGTCTGCATGGCCAAGCGCAGGGCCGTCTTGCCGAAGCGGTCGATCGACACGCCGACCAGGCGCCCTGGCATGTCACGCTTGAAGGCATCGCGGGTCGCGAAGTAGGCCGCATGCGGCCCGCCGAAGCCCAGGGGCACACCAAAACGCTGGGCGCTGCCGATGGCCACGTCGGCCTCGAACTCGCCAGGTGGGGTCAACAGGGTCAAGGCCAGCAGGTCTGCCGCCACGGCCACCAATGCATTGGCGTGATGGAACCGCTGCACCACCTCTCGGTAATCGAAGATACCACCGGTGCTGGCGGGGTACTGCAGCAAGGCGCCGAAGAATGGGCTGGCATCATCGAGCGCCTGCTCGTCGCCTATCACCACCTCGATGCCCAAGGGCTCTGCGCGGGTACGCAGTACATCGAGGGTCTGCGGATGGCAATGCATCGAGGCGAAGAAGCGGTTACTGGCCTTGTTCTTCGACAGGCGCTTGCAGAACGTCATGGCTTCGGCAGCCGCCGTAGCTTCATCGAGCAGCGAAGCATTGGCGATCGGTAACCCTGTGAGGTCGCTGATCAGGGTCTGGAAATTGAGCAAGGCTTCCAGCCGGCCTTGGGAAATTTCTGGCTGGTAGGGCGTGTACGCGGTGTACCAGGCGGGGTTTTCCAGCAGATTGCGCAGGATGGGCGCGGGCGTGTGGGTGTTGTAGTAACCCTGGCCTATGTAACTTTTGAAAAGCTGGTTCTTGCCGGCGATGGCCTTCAGGGCGGCGAGCGCATCCGCTTCGCTGTGCCCATCGTCCGTGCCCAGTACGCTGGTGCCCTTGATGCTGGCGGGGATGACGGCGTCGGTCATGGCCTCCAGTGAATCGAAGCCCAGGGTGGCGAGCATGGCCTGCTCATCTTCGCTGCGTGGCCCGATGTGACGGGCAATGAACTCATTGGCAGTGCCGAGGTTGATAGTCATGGCGTGGTTCCTCAGGCGTCGTCGTTGGCGTTGAGCAGGCGGTCGTAGGCACCCTGGTCGAGCAGGGCGCTCACAGCGCTGGCGTCGGCAGGCTTGAAGCGGAAGAACCAGCCTTCGCCCAGCGGGTCCTCGTTGACCAGCTCGGGGCTATCTTCAAGCTGGGCGTTGACCTCAATCACTTCGCCGGCCAGCGGCATGTACACGCCGCTGGCAGCCTTGACCGACTCGACGGTGGACGCTTCGCTGCCTTTGTCATAGTGCTGCAGCTCCGGCAGCTGCACGAACACCACATCGCCCAGTGCATTCTGGGCGTAGGCAGTGATCCCTACGGTGACGCTGCCATCGGCTTCTACACGCAGCCATTCGTGGTCGTCGGTGAAACGCAACTCGCTCATGAAAAATCCTCGTGGACCGGGTGGCACGATTAGGTTCGCGCTCTGGTGGGTTTTCAGTAAGCAATAAGGTGGCCAACTGTGCACAGGCCAGCTATATCAGCTTCCTGGAGTGAGGACTCGAAGTGGCGCAAGCGGCTTTTGGAGTGAAATCGTTACATTAAGTCGCTCTTTATTTTTGTGGTGGTTGTGATCGCCGTGATTTACGTCATCACCGCATTTGTAACGATTCAATTACAGTGTATTGAATTAGTTACGGCTAACTGGCCTGCCTGCATCCTCAGCGGTAGTTGACGAGGTGAAACGGTGGCGCGCTGAGCAGGGGCTTCCAGGTTTCAAGCCATCTTGAGCCCAAAACAGACGACTCCCGCAGCTCATCGTGCGGGAGTCTTTCAGCTTACCGGTTCGGCAACGCCATCACGGCTTCATTACTGAAAAAACGGCAGCGCCAGATACACCTTGATCACCACCACATTGATCAAGTCAATGAAGAACGCCCCCACCATCGGCACCACCAGAAATGCCACGTGCGAAGGCCCGAACCGTTGGGTCACCGCCTGCATGTTCGCGATGGCGGTAGGCGTTGCACCCAGCCCGAAGCCGCAGTGGCCGGCGGACAGGACAGCCGCGTCGTAGGTGCGGCCCATGACCCGGAAGGTAATGAAGATGGCAAACAGCGCCATCAGCAGGGTCTGCGCCGCCAGCAGCACGAAGAACGGCAGTGCCAGTGCAGCCAGGTCCCACAGTTTCAACGACATCAACGCAATGGCCAGAAACAACGACAGGCTCACATTGCCCAGTACCGACACTTCCCGCTCGAACACCTGGTAAAAGCCGAAGGCTGACAGGCCATTGCGCAGCAGTACGCCCACGAACAATACGCAGACGAAGTTTGGCAACTCGAAGGCAGTGCCCTTGAGCAGCTCATTCAATACAGTGCCGGTCAACAGGCTCACTGCAATCAAAGCAAGCGTCTCGATCACGGAAAACGAGGTGATCAGGCGTTCTTTCTCCGGCTGCTCGAAGCCTGAGGGCAACTGGGGCGTGTTGTTAGCCAAGCCAGGGGTCGCGACCCGTTTGATCAGTAGGCGGGCCACGGGACCGCCAATCAAGCCGCCCAATACCAGCCCGAACGTGGCGGAGGCCAATGCCAGCTCCGAGGCTGAGGCCAGGCCGAACTTTTCAGTGAAGGTGGCGCCCCACGCAGCACCGGTGCCATGGCCTCCCGACAGAGTGATCGAGCCGGCCAGCAGGCCCATCAGCGGGTCCAACCCCAGCGCTGTGGCCAGACCGATGCCCAGGGCGTTCTGCACCACCAGCAGGCCGGTCACCACCGCCAGGAACACGACCACCGCACGCCCACCTTTTTTCAGGCTGGCAAAATCGGCGTTCAGGCCGATGGTGGCGAAGAATGCCAGCATCAAAGGTGTCTGCAGGGAGGTGTCGAAGTGAACTTGCACATCGAAGGTGCGCAGCACCAGCAGGGCAATCGCGACCACCAGGCCGCCGGCGACCGGTTCAGGGATGTTGTAGGCACGCAGAAAACCTATGCGTGCGACCAGACCGCGACCTAGCAGCAGCACCAGGGAAGCGGCCACCAGCGTGCCGTAAAAATCGAGTTCGAACATCAGGTACTCTCGTTGAATCCATAACGGACCGCTGACCGCTCTGGGGCGGTCTGGCGGGGTGACAGGCAGGATTGCACTGGCGCCATTCTACGAGGCGTGAGGAAAGACGTATCCGGGGAACGCCTAGGAAAAGTCTGCTAAAACAGAGGGAATTGTCGTCAACCTCAGGTTTTTCCAGGAATTCCGTATTTGCGCAGGCGTTGGGCAATGGCGGTATGTGAGGTCTGCAGCCGGGCCGCCAGCAATCGGGTCGAGGGGTAGCTGGTATACAGCCGTTGCAACAGTTCACGCTCGAAATCACCCACGGCCTGTTCCAGGCTGGCCACATCGCCCTCATGGGTGCGACTGACAGACGTGCCAGCGATGTCCAAATCGCCGATGTCCACCAGGTTGCTTTCGCAGATAGCGGCGGCGCGAAAGATCACGTTCTGCAATTGCCGCACATTGCCCGGCCAAGGGTTAGCCAGCATGGCGCTGTGGGTGGCGGGGGTGAGCCTGCAGGCAGGCCGCTGGATCTGCGTGCAGGCCTGCTGCATGAAGAAGTGCGCGAGCATCAGGATGTCCTGGCCGCGGTCACGCAGGGGGGGAACCTGCAGGTTCAGCACGTTGAGGCGGTAGAACAGGTCCTCGCGGAACGTGCCCTCGGCCACCATCTGCTCCAGGTTACGGTGGGTCGCGCTGATGATACGCACGTTGACCTTCACTTCCCGGTCGCCCCCCACGCGGCGGAAACTGCCGTCACTGAGAAAACGCAGCAGCTTGGCTTGCAGGTAGGGGGACATCTCGCCGATCTCATCGAGAAACACCGTGCCCTGGTTGGCCAGCTCCATCAGCCCTGGCTTGCCGCCGCGCTGAGCGCCAGTGAAGGCGCCTGGTGCATAACCGAACAGTTCGCTCTCGGCCAGGCTTTCAGGCAAGGCGGCGCAGTTCAGGGCCAGAAAGGGGGCCGCGTGACGGCTGCTGATCGCGTGGCAGGCGCGGGCCACCAGTTCCTTGCCTGTGCCGGTCTCGCCATGCACCAACAGCGGTGCATCCAGGGTGGCCACGCGCAAGGCACGGGCCTTCAGGGTACGGATGGCGGGTGATTCGCCCAGCAGGGCGTCGAAACCCTCGGCATGGTCATGGCGCAGGGCCGATAGCCGCTCACCCAATCGCGTGGGCGGGTAAAGGGTCAACAGGCCGCCGGTATGGGTGATTGGCATGGCGTCGAGCAGCAGGCTCTGGCCATTGAGCTGCATTTCGCGCATGGGCAGGTGAAAGTTGCTGTCGAGCAACGCTTGCAGCAGGCCCGGGTCGCCAAACAACTCGCCTACGCAGCGCCCGGCCGACTCCCGACCACACAACGCCACCAGCGCAGGGTTGGCCAGCAACACCTTGCCGGCCCTGTCCACCGCCAGCACCGGGTCGCTCATGGCGGCCAGCAGTGCATCGAGCTGCAGGTGACGACGTTGCCCCGGCAGGATGTCGACCACCTCCACTGCCTTCACACCCTGTACGTCGAACAAGGCGTCATGCAGCTCTTCCAGCACGGCGGGGCTGAGGGTCGGTGCGTCGATGTAGACGTTCGGCGGCACCATCTCCACGGCATCGAGGTTGAGGTTGCGCGCACCGAGCAGCGCCAGGACTTCCTGAGTGATGCCGACGCGGTCGATGAAGCTGACATGGATACGCATGGGGCGATACGAATTGGCCGGGTAGGGCGCTAGTATGCCTCAAGCGGATCCTGCTCGTGACGGGTCGCGTCCTACTCCAGATGCTCAGGCTTGATGGGGTCACCGGACTTCACGTCCAGCTTGGCGCGGATGTCCTCGAACATCCAGTCGTAGATCCTGTGGGGTGAAGCCAGGCTTTCGAATTTCTTCGGTGGGGCCAGGTAAGCCTGGGCGCGGCGACTCAGTTGCATCAGAAAACTGGGCAGCACCTGATCCTTGGGCAGAAAGAAAGCCTCGTCGACAGGCTTGCCCTCGATACTGCCCTTCATGCGGAACTGAATGCCCCTGCCTTCACGGGGGTCGGTGAAGGCCTCGTAGTCCACCGTGAGGTCATAGCTGTGGTCACTGCTGTTGAGCGCAGTGCGCTCGATGTGGACGTGACCGGGTTCATATTTGGCCATGGGCTCTCCTGTATGAGATTGAGCGGGCACATGGCCCGCCGACGGTATTCAACGGTAGCTGATCCCAGGGGCAGCGGTCGAAACCCGCGTGCCGGCGGTACCGCTCACGATGCGCTCGATGTTGGCCAGCGAGCTGATCACCGCCACCTTGCCCGTGTGCCGGGCAAAGTCGCAGGCCGCTTGCACCTTGGGCCCCATCGAGCCTGCCGCGAAACCCAGTGTGTCCAGCTCGTCAGGGTGGGCCTGGGCGATGGCGCGTTGGGTCGGCTTGCCAAAATCGATGTACGCCGCCTCCACATCGGTGGCAATGATCAGCAGGTCGGCCTCGAGCTGTTCGGCCAGCAGTGCAGAGCACAGGTCCTTGTCGATCACCGCCTCGATACCCTTGAGTTTACGGTGTTCATCGTAGAGGGTCGGGATGCCGCCGCCGCCGGCACAGATCACGATGCTGCCCTTTTCGAGCAGCCATTTGATAGGGCGGATTTCGAAGATGCGTTTGGGCCTGGGGCTTGCCACCACCCGGCGGTATTTTTCCCCGTCAGGCTTGACCACCCAGCCCTTTTCAGCGGCCAGGCGCTGGGCTTCATCCTTGCTGTAGACCGGGCCGATGAACTTGCTCGGGTCCTTGAACGCAGGATCCTCGGCGTCCACTTCGACCTGGGTCAGCAGGGTGGCGAACGGCACGCCCACGTCCAGCAGGTTGCCCAGTTCCTGTTCGATCATGTAGCCGATCATGCCCTCGGTTTCGGCGCCCAACACGTCCAGCGGATAGGCCTCGTCGGGCTTGTACGACAGCCCTTGCAAGGCCAGCAGGCCCACTTGCGGCCCATTGCCATGGGCGATTACCAGCTCGTTACCAGGGTGGATCTTGGCAATCTGCTCGGCAGCGGTACGAATGTTGGCGCGCTGGTTTTGCGCGGTCATGGGCTCGCCACGGCGCAGCAGGGCATTGCCGCCTAGTGCAACAACGATACGCATGGAGAATGTCCTTTGTCGAAAGTCGTGAGCGGCTGCAGGACGGCTATTGCGGCCCGCTAACAGCCGCAATGCCACGGCAGGCGGCGATCTACAGATCGGCCAGTGTCGACACCAGGATCGCCTTGATCGTGTGCATGCGGTTTTCCGCTTGCTCGAACGCAATGCAGGCCGGGGACTCGAACACGTCATCGGTCACTTCGATGCCGTTAGTGAGGTCCGGGTACTGCTCGGCGATCTGCTTGCCCACCTTGGTCTCGCAGTTGTGAAACGCCGGCAGGCAGTGCATGAACTTGGTCCTGGGGTTGCCGCTGGCCTTCATAAGCTCGGCGTTGACCTGGTAGGGCTTGAGCAGCTTGATGCGTTCGCCCCAGGCTTCGATGGGTTCACCCATCGATACCCACACGTCGGTATGAATGAAGTCCACGCCCTTGACGGCGGCCTTGGCATCTTCGGTGAGGGTGATGCGGGCACCGCTTTGCTCGGCGTACTGCTTGCAACGTTGCACCAAGTCATCGTGGGGCCAGAGGTCCTTGGGCGCAGCGATGCGCACGTCCATGCCCAGCTTGGCGCCGATCAATAGCAGCGAGTTGCCCATGTTGTTGCGCGCATCGCCCAGGTAGGCGTAGCTGATGTCATGCAGCGGCTTGTCGCTGTGTTCGCGCATGGTCAACACGTCGGCAATCATCTGGGTAGGGTGGTATTCATCCGTCAGGCCATTGAATACTGGCACGCCGGCATACTTGGCCAGTTCTTCGACGATTTCCTGCTTGAAGCCGCGGTATTCGATTGCGTCATACATGCGCCCGAGCACACGAGCGGTGTCCTTCATGCTTTCCTTGTGGCCGATCTGCGAGGAGTTCGGGTCGATGTAGGTGACGTTGGCGCCTTGGTCGTAAGCGGCCACTTCGAAAGCACAACGGGTACGCGTGGAGGTTTTTTCAAAGATCAGCGCAATGTTGTTGCCCTTGAGGTGCTGCTGTTCGGTGCCGGTGTACTTGGCCCGCTTGAGGTCGCGGGACAGGTCCAGCAGGTAACGCAGCTCACGGGTGCTGTGGTGTTCCAGGCTGAGCAGGTTGCGGTTGTGGATGTTGAACGCCATGACTTTTCTCCTGGGTGTGGTGAACGCCGGGCCGCTACCGGGTAGGGGCGGCCTGGTTGATGGACGTCAGTAATCGATGGGGTCGCGAACGATAGGGCAGGTCATGCAGTGGCCTCCGCCGCGGCCGCGGCCCAGTTCGCCAGCACTGATAGTGATCACTTCGACCCCGGCCTTGCGCAGCAAGGTATTGGTGTAGGTGTTGCGGTCGTAACCAATGACCACGCCTGGCTCCAGCGCCACCACGTTGTTGCCGTCATCCCATTGCTCGCGTTCGGCGGCGAAGCTGTTGCCACCGGTTTCGACCACCCGCAGGCGCACACCCAGCTGTTCGCCCACAACCTCGATGAACGACTTGTGCTCGCGGCGTACGTCCATGCCATAGGGCCGGCTTTCGTCGGGCTGGATGATGAACGGTACGATCTCGCTGACCACCTCGGGGAAGACCGTGACCAGGTCGCGGTCGCAGAAGCTGAACACGGTGTCCAGGTGCATGGCGGCGCGGGACTTGGGCAAGCCGGCGACGATGACCTTGTGCACGGCGCCCTTGGCGAACAGGCTCTGTGCCAACTGGCCGATGGCCTGGCGAGAGGTGCGCTCGCCCATGCCGATCAGCACGATGCCGTTGCCGATGGGCATGACATCACCGCCTTCGAGGGTGGACTGACCATGGTCCTTGTCCGGGTCCCCGTACCAGACCTGGAAGTCGGCCCCCGTGAACTGCGGGTGGAACGTGTAGATGGCGGTGGTAAGCAGCGTTTCCTGGCGCCGTGCCGGCCAGTACATGGGGTTGAGCGTGACGCCCCCGTAGATCCAGCAGGTGGTGTCGCGGGTGAATTGGGTATTGGGCAACGGTGGCAGGATGAAACTGGAATGGCCCAGGTAGTCGTTGTACATCTTGACCACTTCGGCGCCTTCGCTTTGCGGCAGATCCTGGCCAGCCACACCGCCAATCAAAAATTCAGCCAGATGACGCGGCTCCATGCCTTCGAGCCAACTGCGCACCTCATTGGTCAGGCCTACCCCGACGGTGTCGGGGGTGATCTTGCGGTCCAGTATCCATTTGAGCGCCTCGGGTTGCTTCACAATGTCGGTCAGCAGGTTGTGCATTTCCAGCACATCGACACCCCGCTCGCGCATCTTGGTGACGAAATCGAAGTGGTCACGCTTGGCCTGATCCACCCAGATCACATCGTCAAACAACAGCTCGTCGCAGTTGGTCGGGGTCAGGCGCTTGTGCGCAAGGCCCGGCGCGCACACCATGACCTTGCGCAGCTTGCCGGCTTCGGAATGCACACCGTATTTCTGTTTTTCAGCGGACATGGTTTCAATCCTCCATTGAGTCGAAGAGGGATCACAGCGTCAGGAAGCCGTCGTACAGGCCGAAGGCTGCCACCAGGGCACCGACGACCACGGCTGCGAAAATCAGTTTTTCCACGGGGGTGAAGACGGGTTGGCCCACTTCACGCTTGGCCTTTGCAAACAGGATGGCGCCAGGGGCATACAGCAGCGCCGAGAGCAGCAGGTATTTCACTCCGCCGGCATACAGCAGCCAGATGGCATAGAGCAGGGCGACGCTGCCGATGAACAGGTCCTTGCGGCGTTCGGCCAGCGCCTGTTGGTAGGTTTCACTGCGCACCGCCAGCAACACGGCGTAGGCCGCCGACCACAGGTAGGGCACCAGGATCATCGAAGTGGCCAGGTAGATCAGCGACAGGTAGGTACTGTTGGAGAACAGCGTGATCACCAGGAAGATCTGCACCATGGCGTTGGTCAGCCACAAGGCATTGGCAGGCACCTGGTTGGCGTTCTCGCGGCGCAGGAAGGCCGGCATGGTGTGGTCCTTGGCAGCGGCGAACATGATCTCGGCGCACAACAGCACCCAGGACAGCAGCGCACCGAGCAGCGAGATGATCAGGCCGACGCTGATCAGCACGGCGCCCCAGTGACCGACCACGTGCTCGAGCACGGCCGCCATCGAGGGGTTCTGCAACCCTGCCAGTTCAGGCTGGGTCATGATGCCCAGCGACAGCACATTGACCAGCACCAGGAACAACAGCACGGTGATGAAGCCGATGACGGTGGCCTTGCCCACATCGGAGCGTTTTTCCGCACGGGATGAGAAGATGCTCGCCCCTTCGATGCCGATGAACACCCACACCGTCACCAGCATCATGTTGCGCACCTGATTCATCACGCCGCCCAGTTCAGGTGTACCGGTGCCCCATATATCGGCGGTGAAGATGTCCAGCCGGAAGGCGAACAGGCAGATCAGCGCGAACAACACCAGGGGCACCACCTTGGCCACCGTGGTCACCAGGTTGATGAACGCCGCTTCACGGATGCCTCGCAGCACCAGAAAATGCACTGCCCACAGCAGGATCGAGGCGCCGATGATCGCGGCCGGCGTGTTGCCCTCGCCAAACACCGGGAAGAAGTAGCCCAGGGTACTGAACAACAGCACGAAATAGCCGACGTTCCCCAGCCAGGCACTGATCCAGTAGCCCCAGGCCGAAGAAAAGCCCATGTAATCGCCGAAACCGGCCTTGGCATACGCATAGACCCCGCCGTCCAGGTCAGGCTTGCGGTTGGCCAGCGTCTGGAATACGAAGGCCAGGGTCAGCATGCCCACGGCGGTGATAGCCCAGCCAATCAACACTGCGCCTACGCCGGCGCTGGCGGCCATGTTCTGCGGAAGGGAAAAGATGCCGCCACCGATCATCGAGCCGACGACCAGCGCAACTAACGCACCGAGTTTTAGTTTTGCGGGAGAATCAGACATTTAAAAACCCCTGCCAGGAGGAAGTTGGCCCCAGATTAAATCTGATGCCGTGGCCATACGCTGATATGGATCAGTGCATTGCAAGGTAAGGCCGTTGAATTACCTTGCCGAACTCCTGGAGATTGCCGACTGCCATGGCTGCAGGCCTTGTACGCTGGCACCTCCATGTCTTGCTACGCTTCATCCCTCTAGCCTGCGAAGGTTGAAACTAGTCGCTTCTGGGCAGAGCGCCAATTTTTTACCGGTATTTATGCTTTTATCGAAATAGTGTGAACCGGTTGGCACTCTGGAGTTCTTAACAACCGCCCGCTTAGACGTTAATGGCTTAGTGGCTAAATGAAAGTGCGGCTGTAATTGAGGTCAACCTCTATTAATAAACAGCGTCTTGTTACAACTGCACGACTGTCAGGAAATATTTGGAGACCTATGGGCGAACAAGGACAGAAACTGCGTCTAGGGGCATTGGTGGCGCTGGTTGTGGGTTCGATGATCGGTGGCGGCATTTTTTCCTTGCCCCAGAACATGGCGGCCCGTGCCCAGGCTGGGGCGGTGCTGATTGGCTGGGGGATCACTGCCGTGGGTATGCTGGCCCTGGCCTTCGTCTTCCAGACGCTGGCCAACCGCAAGCCCGAACTGGATTCAGGCGTGTATGCCTACGCCAAGGCTGGGTTCGGCGACTACATGGGGTTTTCCTCGGCGTGGGGCTACTGGATCAGTGCCTGGCTGGGGAATGTCGGCTATTTCGTGCTGTTGTTCAGCACCCTTGGGTTCTATTTCCCGGTGTTCGGTGAAGGCAATACCCCAGTGGCCATCGGGTGTGCCTCGGTGTTGCTGTGGGCGGTGCATTTTCTGGTATTGCGCGGGATTCGCGAGGCGGCGTTCATCAACCTGGTGACCACAGTGGCCAAAGTGGTGCCGCTGGTGCTGTTCGTCGTCATCGCGGCCTGCGCTTTTCGCCTGGATATCTTCACCCAAGACATCTGGGGGCTGGGCAATCCGGCGTTCGGCAGCGTGCTCGAGCAAGTGCGCAACATGATGCTGGTAACGGTGTTCGTCTTCATCGGTATCGAAGGCGCGAGTGTGTACTCAGGCAGGGCTCGGCGGCGGGCCGACGTGGGCAGGGCCACGGTCATCGGCTTCGTGGGTGTGCTGGCACTGCTGGTACTGGTCAACGTCCTCTCCCTAGGGGTCATGACGCAACCGGAGCTGGCCGGCTTGCAGAACCCTTCGCTGGCGGCGGTCCTGGCCCACATCGTCGGCCCTTGGGGCGCGTTGCTGATCAGCCTGGGGCTGGCGGTGTCGTTGCTGGGGGCGTTACTGTCGTGGGCGCTGCTGTGTGCCGAGATTCTCTACGCCACGGCGCGCGACCAGACCATGCCCCGTTTCCTTGCCCAGGAGAACGCCAACCAGGTACCTGCCAATGCACTGTGGCTGACCAACGGCATGATCCAGGGTTTTTTACTGATCACGCTGGTGTCCGCCGGTACCTATACCAGCCTGATCTACCTGGCCTCGTCCATGATTCTGGCGCCGTACCTGTGGTCCGCCGCCTACGCCATGTCGCTGGCCGTGCGGGGGGAGACTTACGAAGGCCAACCGGCCCAGCGGCGCAAGGACCTGCTCGTGGCCGCGCTCGCGGTTGGGTACGCCGTCTGGCTGCTGTATGCCGGTGGCCTGAAGTACCTGCTACTTTCGGCGCTGTTGTACGCGCCGGGGGTGATCCTGTTTGCCCGGGCCAAGCATGAACAAGGGCTTAAGCTTTTCACGCTGACAGAGAAGCTGATCTTCGCCGCCGTGCTATCGGGTGCGGCGCTGGCAGGCTATGCACTCTGGTCAGGGTTGCTGAGCCTGTGAGCCGGCTGTGAACGGCCGTTCCGGTCGCGACCAGATCCACAGGTTGCCCAGGCTCATACCGGCAATGGCCAGGAATACCGGCCAGTGATGCTCAAGAAACACCAGCATCAAAACCGCGCAGAGCAACATGCTGACCGTCGCACTGACCTTGGCCCGCCGCTGGATCACCTTGCCGTTGCGCCAGTTGTACAGAATAGGGCCGAACAACCGGTGGCTTTCGAGCCAGGCGGACAGGCGAGGCGAGCTTCGCGTGGCCGCCCACGCCGACAACAGGATAAATTCGGTGGTCGGCAAGCCCGGAATGACAATGGCGACCAGGCCTACCCCCAGGCTTGCGTAAGCCAGGATCGCATACAGCAGACGGGCAATTTTGGAGCGGGCAGGTTGGGTCATGGGCTCACTGCTAGAACGAACGGCCCCCGGTCAGAGGGCCTTGAAAGTGTTTCAAGCCTGCTCGGCATTCATGGCATAGGCCTGTTTGAGCAAGACGGTGAAGCGCTCGAACGCTGCGACGGCGCCGTGTTCGGCAGCCGCCTCTTCTTCAGCTGACAGTATCAGGCCATCGAGTGTTCGCGTGAACTGCTTCCAGCCTTCGGCGCGCCCACCGGCGGGCTCGCCCAGGTGACGGGCGCCGAAGGTCTCCGACAAGCCCAGCGCCGCGGCCCGCTTGATCAGAAACGCGGCGCCCAGTTTGGAGCCTTCGGACACGAAGATCCAGCCTAATGCCTCTGCCATGCTTGGGCCTTGCACCGCCCCCGGTAGCTCGGCAGGCGCCTGCATGTCCAGGTCCGCCAAGTCCTGACGCGCCTGACGGGCTCGACAGCGCTCGGCAAGGTCGGGTAGGAGGGCGATCAATTGCGGGTCGTTGTAAAGCGGCTGCAGTTCGGCCTGGAACAGGTACTGGGCAACCACGAAGCGGGCAAAACTTTCGCGGCTATCGAATGGCGCATGGGATTTGACCAGGGCGTCGAGTGCGGCATGGGGCGCCTGGGTCACCAGGTTCAGGCGTTGGGTAAGCGAAGAAGCGCGGTTGTTCATGATGCAGTCCTTGGAAAGCGAAGCGTTTCAATACAAGACGAATCAACAAGAGCGGGGGCGTAAAAAGCCTGCAGGAGCAGGCGTGGGTGCTGGGAGCCAAGCCGGGTGCACAGCGGCCCGGCCGGCCCCAGCTGCGCCAGCGCCTCAGATATCCCACACCACGTTGATGGCGAAGTTACGGCCCGGCATGCTCAGGCGGTCGATGTTGGCCGGCTGGGTCACCGCGGCCTCCCCTTGGCCGTCGTAGCTGCGCACCGAGTCCCACTGCCAGTATTTCTTGTCGGTGAGGTTGTACAGGCCAGCGTTCACCGTGATGTCATCGGTGACGTTGTAGAAGCCGGTCAGGTCCAGTACGCCATAGCCGGGCGTGCGGAACTTCGACGCCGAGCCATCGGGCGAATAGAAGGTGCTGTCGTCGACCCGCGTCTTGCGCTTGACCAGCGTCCAGCTCAGCAGTCCACCCATGTCGCCCTGCGTGTAGCCCAGGCCCACGACGCCCTTGAGCGGGTTGACGGTGTTGAGCGGCTGGCCGCTGTCGTCGTTGCGGCCGTAGGTGTACGCCAGGGAGCCTTGTGCATACAGCCCCGCTGGCGCGCCAAACCGGTCGAGTTCCAGCTGGCCTTTTACCTCGGCACCTTTGATGGTCGCGCGCTTGATGTTGTTGGCCTGGAATGTCTGCTCGAGGTTGGCGCTCTGCACGGCGTCTTCGTCAATGAAGTCGCGGTACTTGTTGTAGTAGACCGCCACATCGAAGCTGCCCGCGTCGAAGCGGCCGCGCAGGCCGGTTTCCAGGCCCTTGCTGCGCTCAGGCTGCAGGCCAGGGTTACCCTCCACGCGGTAGCCTTGCTCCAGGTTCACGAACTTGCCGTACATGGACTTGGCCGTGGGCGTGCGGAAGCCCTGGGCGTATTGCGCGTATCCGGTGTAGTGGTCGTTGAAGGCATAGGTCACCCCCAGCTTGGGCGACACGCGGTGCCACTTCTTGTCCGAATCATCCTGGAAAGCCGGGGCCGTACCGCTGGCGTCAAGCCCGCGCAGGAAGGCGTCGGTAAAGTGAGGCGCCATGCGTGTGTAGTCGTAGCGCGCACCTGGCAGGAACGTCCAGTTGCCCCAGCGAACCTCGTCCTGAACGAACAAACTGTAGGTATTGACGGTCGGGTCCGGGAAGTCGCTGACCAGCGCCTGGCCGTCGCGCGGGCTGTCCTGGCCGATACCCCGGCAAGTGCCGCCGATGTTCACGCACGTGCCAGTACCGCTGCGCGCCCCGGTGACGTCCTGGTGCTTGAGGGTGGTGCCATAGGTCAGCGAGTGATCGGTCTGGCCTAGGCTGAAGGCCTTCTCCAGCTGGGCATCGAAGATCCACTGGCGATCCTTGTAGGTGGTCTGGCGGTCGCGCAGTACCTGACGCCCCGAAGCGACGTACAGCTCGTCGGTGCGCTGATCGGTCTTGGCGATCTGGTAGTTCAGGCTCCACTTGACCTCGTCCGCGAAAAGGCTGTCCAGGCCGAAACGGTGGTTCAGGCCGAAGCGCTCGCGGGTGATGGTGTCGTTGCCCTGGCGCATGCGGTACGAATTCATGGCACCAAAACCCGGGATGAACGGCCCGCCTACGGCGCTGAGCAGGTTCTGGTCGCGGTCGTCCTTGAAGCGTTCGTAGGTCACGCCCAGCCGGGCGTCGTCGGCGTAGTCCCAGCCCAGCTTGGCCAACACGTTGGTGGTGCGCGCATCCACCGGGTTGGCGCGGGTGCGTGCAAGGCCTACGCCGCCGTGATCGGCATGGCTCTGGGTTTCGTGACCGTTGCGCTGGCTCAGGTGCAGCAGGCCGTCCAGGCTGCCCTCACGACCCGCTACGGTGGCGGACGTCAGCCAACTGTCATCGGCTGAGCTGTAGCCGGTTTTCAGTCGTGCGCCAGCGTCTCTGCCGGGCTTGATGATGTCTTCAGGGTCAAGGGTGAAATAGCTCACCGCACCGCCGATGGCATTGCTGCCGTAGAGCACCGAGGCTGGGCCGCGCAGGATTTCCACACGCTTGATGATCTCCGGGTCGACGTAATTGCGCTGGGTCTGGGCGTAGGGCCCGTAGAAGAAGCTGTCCGGGATGGCCACACCGTCTATTTGGGTGAGTATCCGTTCGCCGTCGATGCCGCGAATGTTGTAGCCGTTCAGGCCGCTACGCTGCCCGGTCCCCGCCACCGAGACACCCGGCTCGTAGCGCACCAGGTCCTGGAGGGTGTTGACGTTCTGCCGGTCGAGTTGTTCTCGGGTCTGCACGCTGACCGTGCTGGGGACCTGGCTCACGTCCTGGGCACTGCGGGTAGCGCTGACGGTCACCTGTTGCAGGGCTATGGCCCCGCGACCTGACTGGCGCTCGAGCACCACGTTGCCGCGGCTGATGGTGCGCGGGACCAGGCCAGTACCCTGTAGCAGGCGTTTGAGTGCCTGCTCCGGGGGCAGTGAACCTTGTATGCCGGGGGAGGCGACCCCTTCGGCCAGGCGGGCGTCGAAGCCCACCTGCCAGCCCGTGACCTGGCTGAAGGCATTGATGGCCGATACCAACGGCTGTTGGGCGATGCCGAAGTGGTAAGCACCCACGCGCGAGGTGCTCACCGACGCTGGCTCGGCCGCCAGCGTGGGGAGGGAGTAGGCGCCTGTGGTGAGCAAGGCGAGTGATAACAGGGACAGTTGCCCCTTCAGGCGGGGACGTAGGGTCGAACGGATAGGACTGGTGGGCATCGAAAGCGCTCCCTGACGCGCGAACTGTTCATAGGGTGTGCGTTCTTGATTGAACAAGAATCAATTGCATTGGCTATGACGAGACGGACAGGGGGGTGCTATCGCGTAAAAATAAATCGCCTGCGCCCAGCTGGGCGTGTGGCGCGCTGTCGCGCGTGGGCAGGCGCCTTAGTTGAGGATGACCAGCGCCGGATACTCATGCAGTTGTGCCGAGGTGATGTGGGCCAACGCACGTAGCGCCTCAAGCGGCTGATCGAGGCGGTAGTTGCCGGTGACGGCGATCTTCTCCAGCCGCTCATTGCGATTGATGATCCACCCGGGGTAATAGCGGCGCAGCTCGGCCAGCACCTGGCTCAAGGGGCAGTTTTCGAAGACCAGGCGCCCATCGACCCAGGCCAGGTCCTTGCGCATGTCCAGTTGCCTGCGTGCACCGAACCCGTCGGGCCCGACGCGAATACTCTCGCCGGCCTGCAAACGGATACGCTGATCGCGACCTCCTTGTACGTCGACGTCGCCGCGCTGCACCTTGACCCAAGCTTGGCCATCGAGCAGGCGGACGGCAAAATCGGTGTCGCGTGCCTGGGCACGCAGTGGGCCGGCCTGCACCTCAAGCGGGGCCGGCGCGCCCTTGGGGACCTGGAAGTATGCCTCGCCTTGCAGCAGGCGGGCGACCTGTTGCCCGTCGCCGCGCTCGCTGGCAAACGCTGATTGGGTATTGAGCAGCACCCGGGCATCGTCCTGCAGTTCCACCCGGTGGCGTTCCCCCACGACCGTCAGGTGATCAGCTTGCAGGCGCACCGGCACGTTGCCGAACATGAGCAGGCCTACCAGCAGCGCGGCGGCGGTGGCCAGTGGTTTCCAATGGCGACGCAGACGACCGGCGAGAGGGCGCGGTGGATGGCCCTGCAGCTGTGCAGCGGCCTGCTTGAGCGCTGCACCGTTCCACAAGGCCTCGGCCTGCACGAACGCTTCAGCATTTTCAGGATTGGCGTGCAGCCAGGTTTCGAAGGCAAGGTGGTCGGCAGGCTCGGCGGTTTCAAGACGGACCAGCCATGCCAAGGCCTCGTCCGTGGCGCGACGACGCGCATCGGGCGTGGCAGGTGATGGAGGATGTTCGGGGCTGTCGGTCACGGTGAATCCTTGAGCGGGCGTGCGCAGATGATCAGGGCGCTGGCGTGATGTGGCAAGCAGGCCTCATCGCGGCGGCCCGTCAGTCGTCCAGGCGCTGGGCAACACCCAGGCAGATACCCATGATCAACTTCAGTTCCTTTTGCACCGTGCTCGCAGAAACCCCCAGCTGCTGGGCGATTTCAAGATAGGTGGCGCCCTGCAGCCGGCTTAACGTGAAGATCCTTTGCTGGCGCTGGGTCAGTTGCTTCAGGCTTTCGCTCAGGTGACGGAGCAGGTGCTCGGCATGCGCAGCCTCTTCGTTGCTGCTGGCGGGCACGGCGACATTGTTTACCACCTCGTCAGACACGTCGTCGACCAGGGTTCGGGCCTGTACGCGGCGGGCACGCAAATGGTCGAGCGCAAGATTGCGCGCGGTCTGAAAGACGAAGGGTTCGATGTGCTGGACCGAACGCTCGCCCAGTGCGCGTGAGACGCGCAGGTAGGTTTCCTGGAGCAGGTCTTCGGCGGTACAACGGTTGCCGACCATGCGCTGGAGCGTGCGCAGCAAGATGGGCCTCTGGCTGAGGAATACGGAATTGAACCGGGACTGACTCACGGAGCGACCTGACCTGACAAGCGGTCAATGATAATGCTTATCATCCCTACTTGAGGTCAAGCTGCAATATGTAGGCAAATCGTAACGGCGCCGCGGGTCTCGCCGAAGCCGCGAAGCGGCTACGACGATACGGGCTATATACCCCCCAGCATTGAGTGCCAGCCATGTGGCCCATTCCAGTGGCCAGCACGTGCTGGCACAGCCGTTACTGAGCGCGGCAGAGCGCCAGGCAGTTGTCCAGCATGCGGTTGGAGAAGCCCCACTCGTTGTCGTACCAGGCCAGCACCTTGAGCATGCGCCCGTTGGCCCGCGTGTGATTGGCATCGAAGATCGACGACAGCGGGTTGTGGTTGAAGTCGCACGAGACCAGGGGCAGGGCGTTGTAGCCCAGTACCCGCGAATGCTTGCTGGCCTCCAGGAACAGCTGGTTGACCTGTTCGGCCGTGGCTTCGCGCTTGAGGTTGACGGTGAGGTCCACCAGCGACACGTTGATCACCGGTACCCGCACGGCCATGCCAGTGAGCTTGCCAGCCAGCTCCGGCAATACCAGGCCCACGGCTTCGGCGGCGCCGGTCTTGCTCGGGATCATCGACTGGGTGGCCGAACGGGCGCGATAAGGGTCGCTGTGGTACACGTCGGTCAGCACCTGATCGTTGGTGTAGGCGTGGATGGTGGTCATCAGGCCTTGCTCGATACCGAACTCGCGGTGCAGCACCTGGGCGATGGGCGCCAGGCAGTTGGTGGTGCAGGAAGCGTTGGAGATGACCTGGTGCGAGGCGCGCAGCACGTCGTGGTTGACGCCATACACCACGGTGGCATCAGCGCCCTTGGCTGGCGCCGAGACGATCACCTTGCCAGCCCCGGCGGCGATGTGTGCAGCAGCCTTGTCGCGCTCGGTGAACAGCCCCGTGCATTCGAAGACCACATCGATCGCCAGGGCTTTCCAGGGCAGTTCGGCCGGGTTGCGAATGGCGCTGACCGCGATGCGGTCGCCGTTGACGGTGAGGCTTTCGTGGTCCGCTTCGACGCTGGCCTCGAAGGTGCCGTGCACGCTGTCGTACTTGAGCAGGTGGGCGTTCATGGTGCTGTCGCCCAGGTCGTTGATGGCGACGACCTGCATGTCCTGGCGGTAGCCCTGGGTATAGAGTGCGCGCAGGACATTGCGCCCGATGCGGCCGAATCCGTTGATGGCGATGCGAAGGGTCATGGCGATACCTCTGGCAGTCCGAGTCAAACCTGTGGCACAAAGGTGCTTCACTGAAACGGTTTTGTTGTTGGAATTACAAGATTATTCAGTTGCAGATAGAAAACAAGCCTTTTTAGTGGCAGTATTTTGTTTAAACCTACAACGAGCGGTTCGATCGTGAGCCTTCCGAAGCAGTGCGCGCCTGTCCCTTTGAGCCTAGGCGGCAATCGGCAGGGCACGGTCACTTGGTAAACCGCCCTTACAATTAGCCTGGAGTCCAGTACATGCACCCGCGCATCCTTGAGGTCACCCAACGGCTGGTCGAGCGTAGTCGCGCCACCCGCGAACGCTACCTGCAGCTGATCCGCGGGGCCGCCAGCGAGGGCCCGATGCGTGCCAGCCTGCAATGCGCCAACTTCGCCCATGGCGTGGCCGGTTGCGGCAGCGAGGACAAACAGACCCTGCGCCTGATGAACGCGGCCAACGTGGCCATCGTCTCGGCCTACAACGACATGCTGTCGGCCCATCAGCCCTACCTGCATTTTCCCGAACAGATCAAGCATGCCCTGCGCGAAGTCGGCTCGGTGGGCCAGTTCGCTGGCGGTGTGCCGGCCATGTGCGATGGCGTCACCCAGGGCGAGCCGGGCATGGAACTGGCCATCGCCAGCCGTGAAGTGATCGCCATGTCCACTGCCGTGGCGTTGTCCCACAACATGTTCGATGCGGCCCTGATGCTGGGCATCTGCGACAAGATCGTGCCGGGCCTGATGATGGGGGCCTTGCGCTTTGGTCACTTGCCCACGGTGTTCGTACCGGGCGGGCCAATGGTCTCGGGTATTTCCAACAAGCAGAAAGCCGATGTGCGCCAGCGTTATGCCGAAGGCAAGGCCAGCCGGGAGGAACTGCTGGAATCGGAAATGCAGTCCTACCACGGCCCTGGCACCTGCACCTTCTACGGCACGGCCAACACCAACCAGCTGGTGATGGAAGTGATGGGGCTGCACCTGCCGGGTGCCTCCTTCGTCAACCCCTACACGCCGCTGCGCGACGCACTGACCGCCGAGGCTGCACAACAGGTCACGCGTATGACCAAGGCCAGCGGCACCTTCATGCCCCTGGGCGAGATCGTCGACGAGAAGGCGCTGGTCAACTCGATCGTGGCCCTGCATGCCACAGGCGGCTCCACCAACCATACCCTGCACATTCCGGCCATCGCCCAGGCCGCCGGTATCCAACTGACCTGGCAGGACATGGCCGACCTGTCCGACGTGGTGCCGACCCTGTCCCACGTCTACCCCAACGGCAAGGCCGACATCAACCACTTCCAGGCCGCCGGCGGCATGGCCTTCCTGATCCGCGAGCTGCTCGATGCCGGCTTGCTGCACGAGGACGTCAACACCGTCGCCGGCCCCAGCCTGCGTCGTTATACCCAGGAGCCGTTCCTGGAGGACGGCAAGCTGGTCTGGCGCGAAGGGCCGCAGCAGAGCCTGGACGAAAGCATCCTGCGGCCCGTGGCGCGGCCATTCTCCGCCGAAGGTGGATTGCGGGTGATGGAAGGCAACCTGGGGCGTGGCGTGATGAAAGTCTCCGCCGTGGCACCGGAGCACCGTGTGGTCGAGGCGCCGGCGCGCATCTTCCACGATCAGCAGTCATTGGCCGATGCCTTCAAGGCAGGCGAGCTGGAGCGGGACTTCGTCGCGGTGGTGCGCTTCCAGGGCCCGCGCTGCAACGGCATGCCTGAACTGCACAAACTCACCCCATTCCTTGGCGTGTTGCAGGATCGCGGTTACAAGGTAGCCCTGGTGACCGATGGGCGCATGTCCGGTGCATCGGGCAAGATACCCGCCGCCATTCACGTGTGCCCCGAAGCCTATGATGGCGGCCCGCTGGCACGGCTGCGCGATGGTGATATCGTGCGGGTCGATGGCGCTGAAGGTACGTTGCGGGTGATGGTACCGGCCGACGAGCAGGCCCAGCGTGACCTGGCGACCGCGCCCCAAGGCAATGACCTGGGTTGCGGACGCGAGCTCTTCGGTTTCATGCGCATGGCGTTCAGCCCGGCAGAGCAGGGCGCCAGCGCCTTTACCTCTGCCTTGGAGAACCTGAAATGAATGACCTGCTGGTTGGCGACATCGGCGGCACCAATGCCCGTTTTGCGTTATGGCGTGACAACCAGCTGCACGAGGTGAAGGTTTTCGCCACCGAGGACTACACAAGCCCCGAACAGGCCATCGAGGCGTATCTAGAAGCCCTGGCCATCCCCCGTGGTGGTATAGCCGCCGCTTGCCTGGCCGTAGCCGGCCCGGTCGATGGTGATGAATTTCGCTTCACCAACAACCACTGGCGCCTGAGCCGGACCGCCTTTTGCCAGCGGTTACAGATCGGGCACCTGTTGCTGATCAACGATTTCACCGCCATGGCCCTTGGCATGACCCGCCTGCGCGAAGGTGAGTTTCGAGAGGTATGCCCAGGGCAGGCCGATCCGTTGCGCCCGGCGCTGGTCATCGGCCCGGGTACAGGCCTGGGTGTCGGCTCGCTGTTGCGCCTGGGGGGCAAGCACTGGCATGCCTTGCCAGGCGAGGGCGGGCACGTCGATCTGCCCGTGGGCAATGCCCGGGAGGCGGCGATCCATCAGCACATCCATAGCCAGATCGGCCATGTCAGTGCCGAGACGGTGCTCAGCGGCGGCGGGCTGGTGCGCCTGTATCAGGCCATCTGCGCCCTGGATGGCGAGAACCCGCGGCACACCTCACCGGCGCAGATCACCGATGCAGCCCTGGGCGGCGAGCCGCGGGCGCGAGCGGTGATCGAGCAGTTCTGCCGATTCCTGGGGCGGGTGGCGGGCAACAACGTGCTTACCCTGGGTGCGCGCGGTGGGGTATATATCGTCGGCGGGGTGATCCCGCGTTTTGCCGAGCTGTTCCTGCGCAGCGGTTTCACCGCCAGCTTCGGCGACAAAGGCTGCATGAGCGGTTACTTCGAAGGCGTGCCCGTGTGGCTGGTGACGGCCGAGTTTTCCGGGCTGCTGGGCGCTGGTGTGGCCTTGCAGCAGGCCCTGGATCAAGGTTAACCGCCTGGGCACCCTGCAAGGCGACACAGGTCAGCGGGCAACAAGACCCGCCAGCACAAAAGGACATACCCTTGAGCACTGCCGGCAAATCCATCCTGATGGTTGACGACGATCAGGAAATTCGCGAATTGTTGCAAACCTACCTCAGCCGTTCGGGCTTTCAGGTCAATGCCCAGGCCGATGGCGCCGGGTTTCGTCATGCCCTGGACACCACAGCGTGTGACCTGGTGATCCTGGACGTCATGCTGCCGGACGAGGACGGTTTCAGCCTGTGTCGCTGGGTACGCCAGCACCCGCGCCAGGCGCGGGTGCCCATCATCATGTTGACGGCAAGCTCGGACGAAACCGATCGGGTCATCGGGCTTGAGCTTGGCGCCGATGACTACCTGGGCAAGCCGTTCAGCCCGCGCGAGCTGCAGGCCCGCATCAAAGCCTTGCTACGCCGCGCCGAGTTCGGGCAGGCAGCGCCGGGCGGGGCGGTGCTGGCATTCGACGACTGGCGGCTCGACACGGTCAGCCATCGCCTGTTCCATCGCGATGGAGAGGAGGTGATTCTCTCGGGTGCGGACTTTGCGCTGCTCAAGCTGTTCCTGGACCACCCCCAGCAGATTCTCGACCGCGATACCATCGGCAACGCCACCCGAGGGCGAGAGCCGATGCCATTGGACCGCATCGTGGACATGGCCGTCAGCCGTCTGCGCCAGCGCTTGCGCGACACCGAAAAGCCACCCCGGCTGATCCGCACCGTGCGCGGCAGCGGCTACCTGCTGGCGACCCATGTCTGCACTGCACCCTGAGCGGCGCTGGCGCCTGCTGCCACGCTCGCTGCTGGGGCGCATGCTGCTGCTGACCTTGCTGGTGGTTCTGCTGGCGCAAGGCTTATCGAGCATCATCTGGGTGGCCCAGCTGCGCGCCAGCCAGTTGCAAGGGCTGCGTGCCAGTGCCAGCAGCCTGGCCCACTCCATGAGCGCCAGCGTCAGTTACTTTCGCTCACTGCCCGTGGCCTACCGGCCGATGGTGCTCGACCAGTTGCGCAGCATGGGGGGCACGCGGTTTTTCGTTTCCCTGAACGCCAAGCCGTTGGACATGCAGGTACTGCCTGTCACGCCGCGCAAGCAGGCCGTGGTGGAGGTGTTCCAGCAGGTGCTGCATGAGCGTCTCGGGCCGCAGATGGACATCTCCGTCGAATTCGTCGACCCCGATGAACTGCGCATCTTCAACAGTGGGCTCAAGCTCGAGGAGCTGCCAAGGTCATGGGCGCATTACTCACTCACCCTCGAACCGCTCAACCCGCCGGTGCTGGTCACCCAGATTCGTCTGGCCGAAGGCGAATGGCTGTACATCGCCTCGTTGTTGCCCGAGCCCTACACCAGCCTGGAAGCCGAGCGTCTGCCGCGTCAGCAGATCGGCTTCATCGTCCTGACCACAGCGTTGTTGTTGCTGTTCATCGGGCTGCTGGTGCATTGGCAAAGCTGGCCGCTCAAGCGCCTGGCCCGTGCAGCGCGCGAGCTGTCACTGGGCGCCGATGTGGCGCCAGTGGCCGAAGGCGGCGGCAGCGAGGTGGTGGAGGTGGGCCGGGCCTTCAACAGCATGCGCGAACGCATCAGCCGTTACCTCACCGAGCGTAGCCAACTGTTCAGCGCCATCTCCCATGATCTGCGCACGCCCATCACCCGGCTTCGCCTGCGTGTCGAGCTGCTTGAAGACGAACACCTGCAAGCCAAGTTCAGCCAGGACCTGGACGAACTGGAGCTGCTGGTAAAGGGCGCGCTGCAATGCGTGAAGGACACCGACATTCACGAGAACATCGAGCCGGTGGACCTCAATCAGGTCCTCGAACTGCTGGCTGAGCCGTACCTGCGAGACGGCCGAATCACCCTGGAAGGGCATGCCCTGGCGCCGTATCCAGGCAAGCCGCTGGCATTGCGGCGCTGCATCGGCAACCTGATCGACAACGCCATCAAGTACGGCGAGCGGGCGCGGCTGCGCATCATCGACGGTGCCGCAGGTTTCGTGCTGCAGGTCGATGATCAAGGGCCGGGGGTGCCGCAACAGCAGATGGAGCAGGTGTTCGAGCCCCATGTGCGGCTGGCCGGTCATCAGCAAGGCTACGGGCTGGGGTTGGGCATTGCCCGCAATATCGCCCACAGCCATGGCGGCGAGGTCAGCCTGCTCAACCTGCGCGAAGGCGGCTTGCGGGTGACCTTGTACCTGCCACGGGGCGTGGATTGACGCACCTGCACGCGTTGATCGTGCAACTGCGCGCAGATGGTCGAACGTCACAGGCACGTGACAATCATACCCGCGTTCGTGACATCCCCCGTGGCCTGGCTGGCTAGAATCGGCACACGACTGGCAAGGACCTCGCTGGCGATGAACGATGATCTTTCTTCACAGGTGTCCTGGCTCCAAGCGCCTGGGCACACTGCATGGCGTCTGGCCGAGGGGCAGCGGTTACTGGCCTTCGCCAGGGCTGCAAAGCTGGCAGAAGGGTTTGGTGACCTGGATGCGGCAGGCAGGCTTGCCGATGATGCAAGCGCCCAGACCCTGACCACTGCCCGGATGACCCACTGTTTCGCCCTGGCTCACCTTCAGGGCATACCGGGCTGCCTGGGGCTGGCTGCCCACGGTGTGACTGCCCTGCGTGGCCCCCTGAGGGATGCGTGCTACGGCGGCTGGTTTGCCAAGGCGGGGGGCTGCGAGGGAAGCGGCAAGGCAGCGTATCTGCATGCTTTCGTCGCCTTGGCGGCCAGCTCCGCCGTCGTGGCGGGCGTCGAGGGCGCCGAGGCATTGCTGACCGACGCCATCGACGTCATCGAGCGGCATTTCTGGAGCGAAGGGGAAGGTGCGCTTCGCGAAGCCTATGATCGCGCCTGGCAGACGCCTGAGCCCTACCGCGGCGCCAACAGCAACATGCACGCGACCGAGGCGTTCCTGGCCCTGGCCGATGTAACCGGCAACCCTGTGTGGCTGCAACGCGCCCTGCGCATTGCCGAGCGCATCATCCATACCCACGCCGCTGCCAACGGCTACCGGGTGGTGGAACACTTCGACGTTGCCTGGCAGCCGCTCAAGGACTACAACCAAGCACACCCGGCCGACCACTTTCGCCCCTATGGCACCACGCCAGGGCATGCCTTCGAGTGGGCGAGGCTTTTGCTTCACCTGGAGGCCAGCCTGGCCCGCTGCGGGCACACGCCCCCGCCCTGGATGGTCGACAGTGCCCGCACCCTGTTCGACACCGCCTGCGAACAGGCGTGGGGCGTTGATGGCCAGGCTGGCCTCGTCTACACCCTTGGCTGGGATGACCGACCGCGGGTTCGCGCGCGGCTGCACTGGGTTCACGCTGAAGCCTGCGCATGCGCAGCGGCCCTGTTGCAGCGCACGGGGCAGGCGCGCTTCGAGCAGTGGTACCGGCGCTGCTGGGACTTCATATCCGAGCATTTCATCGACCTTGCAGGCGGCAGCTGGCACCACGAACTCGATGCCGACAACCGTCCAGCCGGCACGATCTGGCCCGGCAAGCCCGACCTGTACCATGCCTACCAGGCCCTGTTGCTACCCGGCCTGCCCTTGGCACGCAGCCTGGCGACTGGTGTGGCCCTGAATGTAACCAAACGATGACATTCGCGCATCGCTTCGTTACCTGGCGGTGCGCGCACGCTGTTTAGACTCCATGCAACGCAAGCGAACGACTTGCACGGCATAACAACAATAAGGTGTAGAAATGACTTCCTACCTTCGTCTCGCTGCCGCGATCTCCCTGGCTTCCCTGTTCCCCCTGACTGCGCACGCTGCCGATGCCAAGGGCACCGTCGAAGTGGTGCACTGGTGGACGTCCGGTGGTGAAAAAGCGGCCGTCGATGTGCTCAAGGCCCAGGTCGAGAAAGATGGTTTCACCTGGAAGGACGGGGCCGTGGCCGGCGGTGGCGGCGCTACCGCCATGACCGTACTCAAAAGCCGAGCGGTGGCTGGCAATCCGCCAGGCGTCGCGCAGATCAAGGGCCCCGACATCCAGGACTGGGCCGCGACCGGCCTGCTCGACAGCGACGTGCTCAAGGATGTGGCCAAGCAGGAAAAGTGGGATGCACTGCTGGACAAGAAAGTCGCCGACACCGTGAAGTACGACGGCGACTATGTAGCCGTTCCCGTCAACATCCACCGTACCAACTGGCTGTGGATCAACCCTGAAGCCTTCAAGAAGGCCGGGATCGACAAGGCGCCCGCCACCCTCGATGAGTTCTATGCCGCTGCCGACAAGCTCAAGGCTGCAGGCATCATCCCGCTCGCCCACGGTGGCCAGCCGTGGCAGGACAGCACGGTCTTCGAAAGCGTCGTGCTGTCGGTGATGGGTGTCGACGGTTACAAGAAAGCCCTGGTCGACCTGGACAACGACGCCCTGACCGGCCCCGACATGATCAAGGCCCTGACCGAACTCAAGCGGGTCGCCACGTACATGGACCCTGATGGCAAAGGCCAGGACTGGAACCTGGAAGCTGCCAAGGTCATCAACGGCAAGGCCGGCATGCAGATCATGGGCGACTGGGCCAAGAGCGAATGGACCTTGGCCAAGAAAACCGCCGGCAAGGACTACCAGTGCGTGCCGTTCCCTGGCACCGAGAAGACCTTCCTGTACAACATCGATTCGCTGGTGGTGTTCAAGCAGAGCAATGAGGGCACTGCTGCCGGCCAGCAGGACATCGCCCGCAAGGTGCTGGGTGAGGAGTTCCAGAAGGTGTTCAGCACCAACAAGGGCTCAATCCCGGTGCGCAACGACATGCTCGCCGACATGGGCAAGTATGGGTTCGATGCGTGTGCCCAGACCTCGGCCAAGGACTTCCTCGCCGACGCCAAGACCGGCGGGCTGCAACCGAGCATGGCGCACAACATGGCCACGACGCTGGCCGTGCAGGGCGCATTCTTTGATGTGGTGACCAACTACATCAATGACCCCAAGGCCAATCCGGCTGACGCTGCGAAGAAACTGGCAGCCGCCATCCGAGCAGCCAAATAGCCCACGGGCGGGCTAATGCGGCCCGGTGCCGGGCGTGCCTGACGGGGCGCTGCGCCATCGGGCCCTGCGTGAAACGCAGGCTTCGGGGGCCTTCGAATTGTGGCTGCGTCAAACTCGCGCAGCCACGCGACACGGCGCCACGCAGCGCCCAAGCGACCTTCTAACCTGAGCAAGACAGTCGCTGCCGCGCGCCATGCGCAGCAGCGCCTTCGAGGTGAACCATGACCACTACCACCGCCCGTCTGCGGGCCTCTCCCATGGATGCGCTACAGCGCTGGCTGCCCAAGCTGGTGCTGGCGCCGAGCATGTTCATCGTGCTGGTGGGCTTCTACGGCTACATCCTCTGGACCTTCGTGCTGTCCTTCACCACGTCCACGTTCCTGCCCACCTACAAATGGGCGGGGCTGGCGCAGTACATGCGCCTGTTCGACAACGACCGCTGGTGGGTGGCGAGCAAGAACCTGCTGGTGTTCGGCGGGCTGTTCATCACCATCAGCCTGGCGATCGGCGTGCTGCTGGCGGTGCTGCTGGACCAGCGCATTCGTCGCGAAGGGTTCATCCGCACCATCTACCTGTATCCCATGGCCCTGTCGATGATCGTGACCGGCACGGCCTGGAAGTGGCTGCTCAACCCAGGCATGGGGCTGGACAAACTGCTGCGTGACTGGGGCTGGGAGGGCTTTCGCCTGGACTGGCTGCTGGACCCGGACCGGGTGGTGTACTGCCTGGTGATCGCGGCGGTGTGGCAAGCATCGGGGTTCATCATGGCGATGTTCCTCGCCGGCCTGCGGGGCGTCGATCCATCGATCATCCGCGCCGCCCAGATCGACGGTGCCAGCCTGCCGCGCATCTACTGGCGCGTGGTGCTGCCCAGCTTGCGCCCGGTGTTCTTCAGCTCGGTGATGATCCTTTCCCACATTGCCATCAAGAGCTTCGACCTGGTCGCCGCGATGACGGCAGGCGGGCCTGGCTACTCGTCCGACCTGCCGGCGATGTTCATGTATGCCTTCACCTTCAGCCGGGGGCAAATGGGCATGGGCTCGGCCAGTGCCATCCTCATGCTGGGGGCGATCCTGGCCATCCTGGTGCCTTACCTGTATTCGGAGCTGCGGAGCAAACGCCATGCATAGTCCTGTCGACAAACCCGCGCTCAGCCCCAGCCGGCTTGCCATTCATGCCGTGTTGCTGATCGCCGTGGTGCTGTACCTGGTGCCACTGGTGGTCATGCTGCTGACCAGCTTCAAGACCCCCGAGGACATCAGCACAGGAAACCTGCTCAGCTGGCCGACAGCGATCACCGCCATTGGCTGGGTCAAGGCCTGGGGCACCGTCAGCGGCTACTTCTGGAACTCGATCCTGATCACCGTGCCTGCGGTGCTGATTTCCACCACCATTGGCGCGCTCAATGGCTACGTGCTGTCGATGTGGCGCTTCCGTGGCTCGCAGCTGTTCTTCGGTCTGCTGCTGTTCGGCTGCTTCCTGCCTTTCCAGACGGTGCTGCTGCCGGCCTCGTTCACCCTGGGCAAGCTGGGGCTGGCCAGTACCACCACTGGCCTGGTGCTGGTGCATGTGGTCTATGGCCTGGCCTTCACCACACTGTTCTTTCGCAATTTCTACGTCAGCATCCCCGATGCCCTGGTCAAGGCCGCACGCCTGGACGGGGCAGGGTTCTTCACCATCTTCCGGCGCATCATCCTGCCCATGTCCACGCCCATCATCATGGTCTGCCTGATCTGGCAGTTCACCCAGATCTGGAACGACTTCCTGTTTGGCGTGGTGTTCTCCAGTGGCGACTCGCAACCGATCACGGTGGCCTTGAACAACCTGGTCAATACCAGCACCGGGGCCAAGGAATACAACGTCGACATGGCCGCCGCGATGATCGCCGGCCTGCCGACCCTGCTGGTGTACGTAGTGGCAGGCAAATATTTCGTGCGCGGGCTCACGGCCGGCGCGGTAAAGGGGTAAGTCATGGCAACGCTCGAACTTCGCAACGTGAACAAAACCTACGGTGCCGGGCTGCCGGATACCCTCAAGGACATCCAACTGTCGATCAAGGACGGTGAGTTCCTGATCCTGGTCGGCCCTTCGGGCTGCGGCAAGTCGACATTGATGAACTGCATCGCCGGCCTCGAGCAGATCACCGGCGGCGCTATTCTGATCGACCAGCAGGACGTCAGCGGCATGAGCCCCAAGGACCGTGACATCGCCATGGTGTTCCAGTCCTATGCGCTGTACCCGACCATGACCGTGCGCGAGAACATCGAATTTGGCCTGAAAATCCGCAAGATGCCCCAGGCCGCCATCGACGAGGAGGTGGCGCGGGTGGCCAAGCTGCTGCAGATCGAGCACCTGCTGGCGCGCAAGCCGGCGCAGCTGTCTGGCGGTCAGCAGCAGCGCGTGGCCATGGGCAGGGCGCTCGCGCGCCGACCGAAGATCTACCTGTTCGATGAACCCTTGTCCAACCTCGATGCCAAACTGCGGGTCGAGATGCGGACCGAAATGAAACTGATGCACCAGCGCCTGAAAACCACCACCGTCTACGTCACCCATGATCAGATCGAGGCCATGACCCTGGGTGACAAGGTGGCGGTCATGAAAGACGGCATCATCCAGCAGTTCGGTACGCCACAGCAGATCTACAACGACCCGGCCAACCAGTTCGTCGCAAGCTTCATTGGCTCGCCGCCCATGAACTTCGTGCCGGCGCGGCTGGTGGCCCAGGGCGGTCAGCTGCATGCAGTGCTCGACAGTGGCCAGGCACGCTGCGAGCTGCCCCTGCCCGGCGCCGACCTGGGTCTGGAGGGGCGCGAAATCGTCCTGGGCATTCGACCCGAGCAGATTGCCCTGGGCGCGGAGGGCGGCAGCGGCGGGCCAAGCATTCGCGCCCAGGTACAGGTCACCGAGCCCACTGGTCCGGACATGCTGGTGTTCGTGACCCTCAACCAGACCAAAGTGTGCTGCCGACTGGCCCCTGACGTGGCCTGCCAGGTGGGTGACACCCTGGCCCTGCAATTGGACCCGGCACGGGTGCTGCTGTTCGACGCCCAGAGCGGCGAACGCCTGCAGGCAAACCGTATCGCCACCACCGTCAAGGACAACATGGCCGCCCTCGGTGGCCGTTGAACCGTCTACACCATCAATAAGAAAAAGAGGACGCAACGCAATGGAACAGCGCAATCGTACTACCACCTGGGGCTCACTGGCGTTGCTTGCGCCGCTGGCGATGGCCGTCAGCAGTGGCCTGCAGGCTGCCGAAGCTTTTTCCAGCGAGTCGAAATGGATGACCGGTGACTGGGGCGGTACCCGCACCGAGCTGCTGGAAAAAGGCTACGACTTCACCGTCGATTATGTCGGCGAAGTGGCCGGCAACCTTCACGGTGGCTACAACCACGACAAGACCGCCCGCTACAGCGATCAGTTCGCCCTGGGTGCGCACCTGGACCTGCAGAAGATCTTCGGCTGGCACGATGCCGAATTCAAGCTGGCCATCACCGAGCGAAGCGGTCGCAACCTGTCCAACGACCGCATCAGCGACCCACGGGCTGGGCAGTTCAGTTCGGTGCAGGAAGTGTGGGGGCGTGGCCAGACCTGGCGCCTGACCCAGATGTGGTTCAAGCAGAAGTATTTCGACGGCGCGCTGGACGTGAAATTCGGCCGCTTCGGGCCGGGTGAGGACTTCAACAGTTTCCCCTGCGACTTCCAGAACCTGGCGTTCTGCGGCTCGCAAGTGGGTAACTGGGTGGGCGGCATCTGGTACAACTGGCCCGTCAGCCAATGGGCGACGCGCGTCAAGTACAACGTCACCCCCGAGTTCTACGTACAAGTCGGTGCCTATGAGCAGAACCCGTCCAACCTGGAAACCGGCAATGGCTTCAAGCTGAGCGGCAGCGGCACCAAGGGCGCGATCCTGCCGGTGGAAATGGTCTGGACGCCGAAGCTCAACGGCCTGCCGGGCGAATACCGCCTGGGCTACTACTACAGCACCGCCGATGCCGAGGATGTATACAAGGACGTCAACGGCAACGCCCAGGGGCTTAGTGGTTCGGGCTTCAAGTCTCACTCCAGCAAGCATGGCTGGTGGGTGGTGGCGCAGCAGCAGGTCACGGCCCAGGCGGGCGACGTCAACCGTGGGCTGAGCCTGTTCGCCAACTTCACGGTGCACGACAAGGCCACCAACGTGGTGGACAACTACCAGCAGGTGGGCATGGTCTACAAAGGTGCCTTCGACGCCCGGCCCAAGGACGACATCGGTTTCGGCATCGCCCGCATCCACGTCAACGACGATGTGCGCAAGCGTGCGCGCCAGCTCAACGACATGAGCGGTATCAACGAATACGACAACCCAGGCTTCGTCCCTCTGCAACGTACCGAGTACAACGCCGAGCTGTACTATGGTTTCCACGTCACCAACTGGCTGACCGTGCGGCCGAACCTTCAGTACATCAAGAGCCCCGGCGGCGTGGATGAAGTGGACAATGCCCTGGTGGCGGGCTTGAAGATTCAGTCGTCTTTCTAAGCCCATTTGTTGTAAATTTACGCCAATCCCGTTTGGCGCCCGGCAACCACTGACCTGCAGTGGTTGCCGTGGACAGGCCAAGACAGCGCTACCCCAAACAATAAGAGCCCTGCACCATGCCTGAGCATCCGCTCCATCGCTTCTTCGCCGCACGGCGGCCCCGGCCGACGTTCGAATGGGAGCGCTACCAGCAGCGCGATGTGCTGATCATCGATCACCCCCTGTGCCAGGCGGCGTTCAGTCGCCAGGGCGCGCAGTTGCTGCATTTCCAACCCACAGGTGAGCGGCCCTGGCTGTGGTGCGCCGAACAATGGCCACAGGTGGGCGCCATTCGCGGCGGCGTGCCGGTCTGCTGGCCCTGGTACGGTCGCCATCCCAGCGAAGACCTGTGGCCTGCCCACGGTTGGGCCCGCCTGCTGGACTGGAAGCTGATGGACAGCCATGAAGACGCGCAGGGCGTGGTACTCAAGTGGCGCCTGGAACTGTGCGACTGGCAGGTCGACCTGGAGGCGCGGCTGGGCAGCCGCATGGAGTTGAGCCTGAGCACCGAGCACCAGGACAGCGAACCGTGCCAGTTGAGTCACGCCTTGTTGGCCTACTGGCGCATCAGTGACGTCTCGGAGGTAGCGCTGTCTGGCCTTGAAGACATCGAGGGGTACGACCACCTCAACCGTCAGGCATGCCGCCAGGAAGGGGCGCTCAAGCCCAAGGGCGGCTGTCAGCGGGTCTATCCAGGCATTCCCGGTGTGCAACTGCATGATCCGGCCTGGCAGCGCCAGCTGTGTATCGACACCGGCGACAGCGACGATACGGTCGTGTGGCACCCCGGCAGCCGGCCCTTATTGGGGGTTACCGGGCGCGAATGCCAGCGTTTCGTGTGTGTGGAGGCTGCCAGCGGCAGCGACGACGGCCTGAGCCTGGCACCGGGGCAGCGCGCGCATCTGAGTCTGCAGGCGCACCGGCTCAGCTGAGTTCGTCGTCCTCGATGGGGTAGCGACTGGCGTTGAGGCTTTCCTTGATCTTGCGCAGGTGTGGCTGGAAATCCACACCCCGGCGCAGGGTCATGCCGGTCGCCAGCACATCGAGCACGGTCAGCTGGATGATGCGCGAGGTCATCGGCATGTAGATATCGGTGTCTTCGGGCAGAGGAATGTGCAGGCTAAGGCTGCAGGCGTTGGCCAGCGGCGACCCGGCCGCTGTCAGACCCAGCACCGAGGCGCCGTTTTCCCTGGCCAGGCGAGCCACTTCCACCAGCTCGCGAGTACGCCCGGTGTAGGAAATGATCACGAACAGGTCGCCGGTATGGGCCACCGACGCCAGCATGCGTTGCATCAGTACGTCGGCGTGCGCCGACACGGCCAGGTTGAAGCGGAAGAACTTGTGCTGGGCATCCAGCGCCACCGGTGCAGAGGCGCCCAGGCCAAAGAAGTGAATCTGGCGGGCCTGGATCATCATGTCGACCGCGCGGCTGACCTGCTGGGGATCGAGCTGCTGGCAGGCACTGTCGAGCGAGGCGATGGCGCTGGCGAAGATCTTCTGGGTGTAGGCCGCCGGATCGTCGTCGGCCTCCACCGCGCGGCTCACGTAGGCCGCGCCGCTGGCCAGGCTCTGCGCCAGTTGCAGTTTCAGCTCCGGGTAACCGCTCACGCCGAATGAGCGGCAGAAGCGGTTGACAGTCGGTTCGCTGACCTTGGCCGCCTGGGCCAGCGCCGCGATGCTGAAGCGTGTGGCTTGTTGCGGGTTGAGCAGGATGACTTCGGCGACTTTGCGTTCGGCCTTGTTCAGCTCGTCGAGGCGTCCCTGGATTTGTTCCAGGAGGTTTCTCACGCGGTCCATGGGTGTCCTTGGGTCGGGAAGACAGCCGGCTGAGGGAGCAGCAGGCCTGTTTACAGGGTCGTCTATCGTACTGGCGGCGCCGGTTGCGCACCACTTGTCTGTCATACATCCGACTAATGTTATGGTTTTTACTACATTTGTCCTTGAAAACCCTAACTGAAAACGGTATTTCTAAATCAACTTTAGGAAAGAACCAACATCATGGCTGCAATCAGTGTCGAACCTTGCACATTTGCCCTGTTTGGCGCCCTGGGCGACCTGGCCTTGCGCAAGCTGTTCCCTGCGCTCTACCAGCTCGACCGCGCCGGGCTATTGCACGCACAGACGCGCCTGCTGGCGCTGGCGCGGGAGGCCGGCAGTGCCCAGGAGCACCTGAACAGCATCGAGGCCCACTTGCGCAAGCATGTGCCCGAGGCTGACATCGAGGCCGCGGCCCTCGAGCGCTTCCTGGCAAGGCTCGATTACCAGCATCTGGATTTTCTGCAGCCAGAGGGCTACCAGGCACTGGCCTCGCAAGTGCCCGACGGGCACCCCCTGATCGCCTACTTCGCCACGGCCGCCGCCGTGTATGGTGCCATCAGCGAAAACCTGGACAAGGTGGGCTTGAGCGAGCGCACCCGTGTGGTGCTGGAAAAGCCGATCGGTCATGACCTTGAGTCTTCACGCCGGGTCAACGATGCCGTGGCGCGATTCTTTCCCGAAAGCCGCGTCTATCGCATCGACCACTACCTGGGCAAGGAGACGGTGCAGAACCTGATCGCCCTGCGCTTTGCCAACAGCCTGTTCGAAACCCAATGGAACCAGAACTCCATCTCCCACGTGGAAATCACGGTGGCGGAGAAGGTGGGTATCGAGGGTCGCTGGGGCTACTTCGACAAGGCCGGGCAGTTGCGCGACATGATCCAGAACCACCTGTTGCAGTTGGTGTGCCTGATTGCCATGGACCCGCCGAGCGAGCTGTCGGCCGACGCCATCCGCGACGAGAAGGTCAAGGTACTCAAGGCGCTGGCCCCGATCACCGGAGACGGGCTGAGCACGCGGGTGGTGCGCGGGCAGTACATTGCCGGCTACAGCGATGGCAAGCCGGTGCCGGGTTACCTTGAAGAAGACAATGCCAATAGCCAGAGCGACACCGAGACCTTCGTCGCCCTGCGCGCCGACATCCGCAACTGGCGCTGGTCGGGTGTGCCTTTCTACTTGCGCACCGGCAAGCGCATGCCGCAAAAGCTGTCGCAGATTGTCATTCACTTCAAGGAAACGCCGCATTACATCTTTGCCCCGGAACAGCGTCTGCAAGTGGGCAACAAGCTGATCATTCGCTTGCAGCCGGACGAAGGTATCTCCTTGCGCGTGATGACCAAGGAGCAAGGCCTGGACAAGGGCATGCAACTGCGCAGTGGCCCGCTGCAACTGAATTTTTCCGACGCCTGGCGTAGCGCGCGGATTCCGGATGCCTATGAACGCTTGCTGCTTGAAGTGATGCGGGGCAACCAGAACCTGTTCGTGCGCAAGGACGAAATCGAGTACGCCTGGAAGTGGTGTGACCAGCTGATTGCCGGTTGGCGCAACACGGGCGACGCCCCCAAGCCCTATGCTGCGGGCAGCTGGGGGCCAATGAGCTCGATTGCACTTATCACCCGCGATGGGAGGGCCTGGTATGGCGACATCTGAAGCATTGTCCGAATTGCAGTTTCCGGCGAGCACCGAGTTGCATCAACTGCCCGACGCCAGCACGTTGGCTGGCACATTGGCCAAGGATGTGAGTGAGCGCCTGCGTGCAGCCATCGACGATAAAGGCCAAGCCTGCGTCGTGCTGTCCGGTGGGCGCAGCCCGGTGCCTTTTCTCGAGCAACTGGCCAAGCAGGACCTGGACTGGAGCAAGGTGACGGTCAGTCTTGCCGATGAGCGCTGGGTGCCGGTGGAGCACGCCGACAGCAATGCCGGCCTGTTGGCCCGGCATCTGCTCAAAGGGCAGGCCGCCAAGGCGCGTTTCATCGGGTTGTACCAGCAGGCGCCTTCGCTGGAAGAGGCCGCCGACAAGGCTGACCGCGCCCTGGCCGATCTGCCGCCCATCGACGTACTGGTACTGGGCATGGGTGACGATGGCCACACGGCCTCGCTGTTCCCAGCCAGTCCTAACCTGGCCGAGGGCCTGGATCCGAACACGCCTCGCCGTTGCCTACCGCTAATGGCGCCAACCGTTCCCCATCAGCGCCTTTCCATGACCCGAGCGCTGCTGGCCACCGCAGGGTTCACCGCATTGTCCGTGCAAGGGCCAGGCAAACTCGCTACCCTGCGCGCCGCGCTGGCGGATGACGATCTCGCCGAAATGCCCATTCGCGCTTTTCTTCACGCACCCCTGGACATCTACTGGTGCCCATGAGCCAAGGATCCACAGCAATGATCACCCTCGAACGTCCACAGCCCAAGCTCTCGATGGCCGACAAGGCCGCCCGGGTCGACGCCATCTGCGAAGCGGCGCGCATCCTGCCGGTGATCACCATCGCCCGCGAGCAGGACATCTTGCCCCTGGCCGACGCCCTGGCGGCCGGCGGCATCCGCACGCTGGAAGTGACCCTGCGTTCACAGCATGGCCTGAAGGCCATCGAAGTGCTGCGTGAGCAGCGCCCCGAGCTGTGCGTAGGCGCCGGGACAGTGCTCGATCGCACCATGTTCGCAGCCGTCGAGGCCGCAGGCGCCCAGTTCGTCGTCACACCCGGCATCACCCAGGATGTGCTGCAAGCGGGCGTGGAGAGCGAGATCCCCTTGCTGCCGGGTATCAGCACCCCGTCCGAAATCATGATGGGCTACGCGCTGGGCTACCGCCGTTTCAAGCTGTTCCCCGCCGAAATCAGCGGAGGCGTGGCGGCGATCAAAGCGTTTGCTGGCCCGTTCGGCGACATCCGTTTCTGCCCAACCGGCGGCGTCAACCCGGCCAACGTGCGCAACTACATGGCACTGGCCAATGTGATGTGTGTAGGGGGCACCTGGATGCTCGACAGCAGCTGGATCAAGAATGGCGACTGGGCCCGCATCGAGGCCTGCAGTGCCGAGGCCATGGCGCTGGTGGACGGTCACTGAATTTCGTTGTGTGCTTTACGGCTTTTTGGGCGCTTGGTCGGCGCCCATTTTTTTGCCTGGTGATTGGCGTTTGCGGGTTATGTGCGCGTATACGAAGGGTAAGCGCGCCCTTAGGTCGTTGGGGCCGCAAGGCGGCCCCAACAATCTCAAGTCAACAGCATCAGCTAAAGAGGCCGCTTTCTCCCTAACGGTACTCAGGCCGCCTTGGCCTCTTGCTGGCTCAGCGAACGGTTCAACGCACTGAACAGGGCTTTGAAGCTGGCTGTGGTGATGTTTTCATCGATGCCCACACCATGCACAGGACGCCCGCCGGCTACACGCAGTTCGATATAGGCCGCTGCCTTGGCGTTGGTGCCCGCGCCGATGGCGTGTTCGTTGTAGTCCATGATTTCGACGGCAACCGGCAGGCCGGCCACCAGGGCTTCCAGGGCGCCATTGCCCTTGCCGCGCCAGTGCAGCGTGGTCTCGCCTTCGCCGGCTACTTCCACTTCCACGGCACTGTGACCGTTTTCTTCCTGCAGGCGATGGCTGACCAGCGCGTACGGTGCGTTGGCTTGCAGGTATTCCTTGTGCAGCAAGCTGTAGATCTGCTGGGCAGTCATTTCCAGGCCCAGGCGGTCGGTTTCGCCCTGCACGACCTGGCTGAATTCGATTTGCATGCGGCGCGGCAGGCTGATGCCGTATTCCTGCTCGAGCAGGTAGGTGATGCCGCCTTTGCCGGACTGGCTGTTGACGCGAATCACGGCCTCGTAGCTGCGGCCGATGTCGGCCGGGTCGATCGGCAGGTACGGCACTTCCCACAACTCGCCTTCCTGCTGCTTGGCCAGGCCCTTGCGAATGGCATCCTGGTGCGAGCCGGAGAAGGCTGTGTGCACCAAGTCACCTACGTATGGGTGGCGCGGGTGCACCGGCAGCTGATTGCATTCCTCGACGACCTTGCGCACACCGTCGATGTCGGAGAAATCCAGGCCCGGGTCGATGCCCTGGGTGTACAGGTTCAAGGCCAGGGTCACCAGGTCGACGTTGCCGGTGCGCTCACCATTGCCGAACAGGCAGCCCTCGGCACGGTCGGCGCCGGCCATCAGGCCCAGCTCGGTCGCGGCGATGCCGGTTCCCCGGTCGTTGTGGCAGTGCAGGCTGATGATCACGCTGTCACGGCGATTGATGTTGCGGCAGAACCATTCGATCTGGTCGGCATACACGTTGGGCGTGGCGACCTCGACGGTGGCCGGCAGGTTAAGGATGATCTTGTGCTCGGGCGTGGGGTTCCACACCTCGATCACCGCATCGCACACTTCCTTGGCGAATTCCATCTCGGTAGCGCTGAAGGTTTCGGGCGAGTACTGGAATGTCCAGTGCGTATCGGGCTGCTGTGCGGCGTATTTGACGAACAGCTTGGCTGCATTGACCGCGATGTCCTTGACGCCCTGCTTGTCCTGGTTGAAGACGATGCGGCGGAAGGCCGGGCAGGTGGCGTTGTACAGGTGAACGATGGCCTTCTTGGCCCCGCGCAGGGACTCGAAGGTCCGGGCGATCAGGTCTTCCCGCGCCTGGGTCAGCACCTGGATGGTGGTGTCCTCTGGAATATGACCGTCTTCGATCAAGGTGCGGACAAAGTCGAAGTCGGTTTGCGAGGCCGAAGGGAAGGAGGCTTCGATTTCCTTCACGCCCACTTGCACCAAGGTCTTCCAGAACCGCAGCTTCTTCTCCGCATCCATCGGCTCGATCAGCGACTGGTTGCCGTCACGCAGGTCCGAGCTGCACCAGATCGGCGCCTCGGTGATGGTCTTGGACGGCCAGGTACGATCAGGCAGATTGATGATAGGGAAGGCGCGGTATTTCTTCGAAGGGTCTTTGAGCATGGTCATGGAAGCAATCCTTTTATGTGCGGCCGAGATCGGGCCTGCCGAGCAGTAACGAGGTGGGGGCGAGGCGACGCGATTCAGCCTGGTAGTCGAGCGCTGACCAGGCAGAGGCTGCGATGTTGTCGGAGCAAGATGAGGGTGCTGAAGGTTTTCATGGTTTCAACCCTAACCAGTGGACTGAGGGTTGGCAAGCGTTGAAAAAAAATTGAGAGGAATGCTTAAAAAAAGTGATATTGCGAGATCTGCTTGTTGATAGCAGTAAAATACTTAGGTTTTGTTGCGCGGTATTTTTCTTTGGCGCAATGGTGTGTCAGTCGCCGCAAAAGCCTCCTGAGTCCTGCAGTGTGGGCAAGCGCCGCCCGTATTGCGGGGCGGCTCAAACGTCGCTCAACGCAGTGTCAGCCCTGCCTCAGGGCTGAAAGGCACCGATGAAGATCGCCGGGTCAACACGCGCATCGTTCAAGCTGATGTTCCAGTGCATGTGCGGCCCGGTAGCGCGCCCCGTTGAGCCCACGCGGCCGACCACATCACCACGGCGCAGCGACTGCCCGTTCTGCACGTCGATACGGGACATATGGCAGAACATGCTGATAAAGCCCTGCCCGTGATCGACGAACACCGTGCGGCCATTGAAGAAGTAATCGCCCACCAGAATCACCTTGCCGTTGGCAGGCGTCTTGATCGGCGTCCCCGCTGGTACGGCAAAATCCAGCCCCGCATGGGGGTTGCGTTCCTCGCCATTGAAGAACCGGCGCACGCCGAACTTGCTCGACAGCGGCCCGTTGACCGGCTTGTCGAGGATCAGGTTGCTTGGCAAGGCCGGGCTGAAGCTGCGGTAGGCCTTGATCTGCTCGGCCAGTTCGCGATCGATGCGCTTGAGGTCGGCCGGATTGGGGTTGACCTGGCGGGTGTTCTTCAAGGTGATGCGCTGTTCGGGGTACTGCTTGTGCCCCACGGTGAAGGGCAGGCTTCGGCTGCCTTGCTGCACCACCGCCTGTCCAGGCTTCTGGGTCAGGGGGATACCGACGATGGCCAGCCAGTTGTCCTGCTCCTTGACCACCAGCACCGGCTTGCCGTCGAAGCGCGCGCTGGGAGCACTGGCTGCCGGCCCCAGGTCGACCACGGCAACGCCGCCGGGCACCGGTTTGTTCAGCGTGCGCGTGATGTAGCTAGCCTGGGCTGTGGCGCTCAGGACGGTGAAGGCGAGGGCGAGCAGTGACGTGAGCAAGCGGGGCATGTGTCAGTCCAGAAGTGAGAGCGTGACCGGAGTCAGGTGATTGTCTTCGACCCGCACCTGCAGCTCGCCTTCGTTCAGGCGTGCAGTCAGGCGCTGGCCGTTGCGCGTCTGTTCGGCGCTGCGGATGGCCTGGCCTTGTTCGTCGAGCAGGATGCTGTAGCCGCGCGCCAGCGTCGCCAGCGGGCTGACGATCTGCAGGGTCTGCAACTGGGCCTGGAAGCGCTGGCGCCGGTCCTTGAGCACGTCACGCATGGCCCGGGGCAGTCGCTCGGCCAGGCTGTCCAGGCGCTGGCCCAGCAAAGCCAGAGTACGCCCGGGATGTTGCGCGGCCAGACGTGTCTCCAGGCGCACCAGGCGCTCGCGGCGTTGATTGAGGTTATGCAGGAAGGCACGGCGCAGGCGCATGTCCAGGTCATCCAGGCGCTGAGCCTGCTGACGCAGGCGCTCGCCCGGATGGCGCAGGCGGCGAATCAGGGACTCCAGGCGCAGGCGATCATGCACCAACCGGTTCTGCATGCGCAGGGTCAGGCGCCGTTGCAGGCCGTCCAGGCGATGCTGCAGGCCGCTGTTGTCGGGCGCAAGCAACTCGGCCGCAGCAGACGGGGTCGGGGCACGCACATCGGCCACGAAGTCGCTGATCGACACGTCCGTTTCATGGCCCACGGCGCTCACGATCGGCGTTTTGCACGCGGCCACGGCACGCGCCACGGCTTCCTCGTTGAAGCACCACAGGTCCTCCAGTGAACCGCCGCCGCGGGCCAGTATCAAGGCGTCGAAACCGCGGCTGTCGGCCAGGCGAATGGCCCGCACGATCTGGGCGATGGCTTCGCGGCCCTGCACGGCGGTGGGGATCAGGTTCAACTCCACCTGGGGCGCGCGGCGGGCGAACACACTGATGATGTCGCGGATCACGGCCCCGGTCGGGGAGGTGATGATGCCGATACGCTGGGGATGTGCAGGCAGCGCTCGCTTGCTGTCGGTGCTGAACAGGCCCTCGGCGCCAAGCTTTTCCTTGAGCGCCTCGAAGGCCAGGCGCAGTGCACCATCGCCGGCAGGCTCCACGGTATCGAGGATCAGCTGGTAGTCGCCACGGCCTTCGAACAGGGACACCTTGCCGCGCACCCGTACCGCCAGGCCGTCACGCAGCGCCTGGCGCACCCGCGTGGCGCTCTGCCGGAAGAGGGCGCAGCGTACCTGGGCACCGCTGTCCTTGAGGGTGAAGTACATGTGGCCGGAGGCCGGCCGGGCCAGGTTGGAAATCTCGCCCTCCACCCATACGCTGCGGAACACGTCTTCCAGCAGCACCCGGGCGCGGCCATTGAGTTGGCTGACGGTGAGCACATCACGGTCAAGGCCGAGGCGTTCGAAAGGGTCTTTGATCATGGGAAGGCACTATAAAGGATGAGGGGGCCGGGTGTCGTGCCCGGTCGATCAGGAGCTGGCCTGGGTCGCCGGTGCCTGCCCTGGCGTACCGATTGCCGACGCTGCGCAGGTCATGTGCTCGACGAACTGACTCACCAGTGGCCCGGCATCGCGGCGGTGGGCGATGGCGACGGTGCTGACGCAGCCGGGGTCCGTCAGGGGGATGAACCGCAGCGCCGCAGGGGCGATGTCCTGCATGCAGCGTGGCAGCAAGGCCACCCCGAACCCCGCCTGGATCAGCTGCAACTGGGTGGTCTTGCGCGACACCACCCGCGCAGGCTGGGGAAAGAACCCCGCCGCCATGCACAGCTCGGCAGACAGGTAGCTCAGGCCACCGCGTTGGTGGTGGGGAATGGAGATGAACGGCTGGCTGGAAAGCTCCGCCAAGGCAATGCAATCGCGCCCCGCCAGTTCATGGGTAGGGGCGAGCGCCAGCAACAGGGGCTCTTCGAACAACGGCTCGATGCTCAACCCATCGTGCTGGCGCAGCACCGGCAGCCTCAGCAGCCCGATGTCCAGGCGACCTTCGGCCAGTGCTGCAAGCTGCCCTTCGGAGGACAACTGGGCGATCTCCATGCTCACATCAGGGTTTGTCCGCAGGTAATCACCCAGGTGCTCGAGCAGCCGACCGGTCAGCGGCACCGTGCTGGAGTGGCTGATGTTCAGGCTGCCGCACAGGCCCTGGCCGACGGCTCGGGCCAACTCGCCAGCCTTGTCCAGGTCCAGCAGCAGGTTGCGCGCGCGCGGCAGGAACGCCCGGCCCGCATCGGTCAGGCGAGGCAACCTGGCCGTGCGCTCGAACAACGCGGTGTCCAGCTGCAGTTCGAGCTCGCGCACCTGGCGACTGAGGGCGGACTGGGCGACATACAGTCGTTCGGCGGCGGCGCTGAAGCTGCCACATTCGGCGATTTCCACGAAGTAACGCAGCTGGCGGGTCGAGATCATGAGCGATGCCATTTCGAGATGGATCAGGGCGAGATTGCATATTAGCCGGGATGGCGCGGGTTTGGTTATGGTGCGCTGAACCTTCAAGGACAATGCGCCAATGCTCGCTGACCTCGCTATACCGTTCTCGGGGCTTGACTGGCTACCCATCGTGTTGGGTACCGCGGCAGCCTATGTGGTGTTCGGCATCGCCGGCTTCGGCACGGCGTTAGTGGCAGGCCCGGTGCTGATCCATTTCATGCCGCTGTCGCAGATCATTCCCTTGCTGGTGTTGCTCGATTTCGTAGCGGCGTTCGGCAACCTGTTGCCCTCACGGCGCGATGTGGTACGGGGCGAACTGCTGCGCCTGCTGCCGTTCATGGCGCTGGGGTGCACCCTGGGCGTTGCGTTCCTGCTGCAGCTCAAGTCGGACCTGCTGATGCTGCTGATGGGCCTGTTCATCACGGCCTATGCCCTCTATAGCCTGGCGCTGAAGGTACGCCCGGCGTCGCTTGCCGGGTGGTGGGCGGCACCGATGGGTACCGTGGGCGGGTTGTTCGGCGCCTTGTTCGGCAGCGGCGGGTTTCTCTACGCCCTTTACCTGAGCGCCCGCCTGCCCGACAAGGAGCAGGTGCGCGCCACCCAGAGCGCGTTGATCAGTTGCAGCACCTTGGTGCGCCTGACGCTGTTCCTTGTCGCCGGTGTCTACGCCGATCGACAACTGCTGCTGATGGCGGCCTGCCTGCTGCCGGTGATGGTCATCGGCCTATGGGCTGGGCGCAGGCTCACGCACAGGCTGTCACGCGAGGCCTTCGTCCGGTTGGTCACCTGGCTGGTGTTGGCCAGCGGCCTGGCGCTCATCGCTCGCTATGTGAGCGCTTGAGCAGGGGTTAGAATTGGCCGACTACCCGATCCAAGGCTTGTCCGCTCATGAATACCCAAATCATCATCGTTCCCAGGCAGTCCACCGTCCCGGTGCACGAGGCCCGCGCCCGCGCCATCCTGCGCTGGCTGGTCCGCGAAAAGATCGTGCAAGAGCAGCTGACCACCTGCGGGCGTACCGGCAACCGTATGGCCCATGCCCTTGGGCCAGGTGCCCGCCAGGTGGCGCTGCACCCCGAAAAACTGCCCTTCGATGCGCCGGTCAACGGCCTTGAGGTGATGCTCAAGCGCTGCATCTATACGCCCACCGAAGGCTTCAAGGAGGAGGCGGGCTGCCCGCAGTGCCGGCGGGAAGTGGGCGAGCCGTTGTTCGACAGCCTGGAAGAGTGGATGCCCGGGGTCAGTGACAACTTCACGTGCCCGCTGTGCGGGTTCGAAGACGACATCAACGGTTTTTTGTTCCTGCAACCCTGCGCCTTCTCCAACCTGGGCTTCATCTTCAACAACTGGGGCGATGCCGGGTTCACCCAGGCCTTCATCGACAGCTTCGCCGACTGGCTGGACCAACCGGTGGCCGTGGTGCAGGTCCGGCTCGCCTGACGAGGGGGGCAGGGCTTTGGTGCGCAGGGCGGCAACGGCCACTTGTAACTTCAGGCTTGATTTACATTGAGTGGCAGGGCACGCATGAGTATAATGGCGCGCTTCCATTTTTCCCGCCCGGGAGCCCCCGCGATGTTGCGTATCAGCCAAGAAGCCCTGACCTTCGACGATATTCTCCTTGTACCTGGTTATTCCGAGGTACTGCCCAATGAAGTCAGTCTCAAGACCCGTTTGACCCGTGGCATCGAGCTGAACATCCCGCTGGTCTCCGCTGCCATGGACACCGTCACCGAAGCGCGCCTGGCCATCGCCATGGCCCAGGAAGGCGGCATCGGCATCATCCACAAGAACATGACCATCGAGCAGCAGGCCGGCGAAGTACGCAAGGTCAAGAAGTTCGAGGCTGGTGTCGTCAAGGACCCGATCACCATCGAGGCCGACGCCACCGTGCGCGACCTGTTCGACCTGACGCGCCTGAACAACATTTCCGGCGTGCCCGTGCTGGAAAACGGTGACCTGGTCGGTATCGTGACCTCCCGCGACGTGCGCTTCGAAAGCCGCCTGGACGCCAAGGTCCGCGAAGTGATGACGCCCAAGGAACGCCTGGTCACCGTCCGCGAGGGCGCGGACAAGAACGAGGTGCGCGAGCTGCTGCACAAGCACCGCCTCGAGAAAGTGCTGATCGTCGACGAGCACTTCAGCCTCAAGGGCATGATGACCGTCAAGGACATCGAGAAGGCCAAGGCCTACCCACTGGCCAGCAAGGACGACCAGGGTCGTCTGCGCGTTGGCGCAGCGGTCGGCACCGGCAAGGACACCGGCGAGCGTGTCGCCGCCCTGGTAGCCGCTGGCGTTGACGTGGTAGTGGTCGACACCGCTCACGGGCACTCCAAAGGCGTGATCGAGCGCGTGCGCTGGGTCAAGCAAACCTACCCGCAGGTGCAGGTGATTGGCGGCAACATCGCCACCGGCGCTGCTGCCAAGGCCTTGGCCGAGGCCGGCGCGGATGCGGTCAAGGTCGGTATCGGCCCTGGCTCGATCTGCACCACCCGTATCGTAGCCGGCGTTGGCGTGCCGCAGATCAGCGCCATCGCCAACGTCGCCGCTGCCCTGGAAGGCACCGGTGTGCCACTGATCGCCGACGGCGGCATCCGCTTCTCTGGTGACCTGTCCAAGGCCATCGTCGCCGGTGCCAGCTGCGTGATGATGGGTTCGATGTTCGCCGGTACCGAAGAAGCCCCAGGCGAAGTCGAGCTGTTCCAGGGCCGCTCCTACAAGGCCTACCGTGGCATGGGTTCGCTGGGCGCCATGGCGCAATCGCAAGGCTCCTCCGACCGTTACTTCCAGGACTCCTCGGCCGGTGCCGAGAAGCTGGTCCCCGAAGGTATCGAAGGCCGTGTGCCGTACAAAGGCGCACTGGCTGCGATCATTCACCAGCTGATGGGCGGCCTGCGTTCGTCCATGGGCTACACCGGCAGTGCCACCATCGACGAGATGCGCACCAAGCCGGAGTTCGTGCGCATCACGGGCGCCGGCATGGCCGAATCCCACGTTCACGACGTGCAGATCACCAAGGAAGCCCCCAACTACCGGGTTGGCTGATAGCTCAGCGGTAAGCTCCAGACGGTGGCTGCGTTCGCGCAGCCACTGCGTTTTCCCCGATCAACTTGCAGCTTGCAGCTTCAAGCTCGCAGCTGAATCAGAGATTCCCCATGGCCCTCGATATTCACGCTCACCGGATCCTCATCCTCGATTTCGGCTCCCAGTACACCCAGCTGATCGCCCGCCGCGTGCGCGAGATCGGCGTGTACTGCGAACTGCACCCGTTCGACATGGACGATGAAGCGATCCGCGAATTCAACCCGCGCGGCATCATCCTCGCCGGTGGCCCCGAGTCGGTTCACGAAGCCAACAGCCCCCGTGCACCCCAGGCCGTGTTCGACCTGAATGTGCCTGTGCTGGGCATCTGCTACGGCATGCAGACCATGTCCGAGCAGATGGGCGGCAAGGTCGAAGGGTCTGACCTGCGTGAGTTCGGTTATGCCCGCGTAGACGTGGTCGGCAAGAGCCGCCTGCTCGACGGCATCGAGGACCATATCGACGCCGACGGCGTACTGGGCCTGGACGTGTGGATGAGCCACGGTGACAAGGTCACCCAGCTGCCGACCGGTTTCCACGTGCTGGCCAGCACCCCGAGCTGCCCGATCGCCGGCATGTTCGACGACACACGCGGCTACTACGGCGTGCAGTTCCACCCGGAAGTGACCCACACCAAGCAGGGCGGTCGCATCTTGTCCCGTTTCGTGCAGGACATCTGCGGCTGTGAAGCCCTGTGGACCCCGTCCAACATCGTCGAGGACGCCATCGCCCAGGTGCGTGAGCAAGTGGGTTCGGCCAACGTCCTGCTCGGCCTGTCCGGCGGCGTGGACAGCTCGGTGGTCGCGGCCCTCTTGCACCGGGCCATCGGCGACCAGCTGACCTGCGTCTTCGTCGACAACGGCCTGCTGCGCCTGCACGAGGGTGACCAGGTGATGGCCATGTTCAAGGAGAACATGGGCGTCAAGGTGATTCGTGCCGACGCTGAAAAGCAGTTCCTCGACAACCTGGCCGGCGAGGCCGACCCGGAGAAGAAGCGCAAGATCATCGGCCGCACCTTCATCGACATCTTCGATGCCGAGGCCAGCAAGCTGCCGAACATCCAGTTCCTCGCCCAGGGCACCATCTACCCGGACGTGATCGAATCGGCCGGCGCCAAGAGCGGCAAGGCCCACGTGATCAAGTCCCACCACAACGTCGGTGGCCTGCCGGAGGAAATGAACCTCAAGCTGGTCGAACCGCTGCGTGAGTTGTTCAAGGACGAAGTGCGCAAGATCGGTCTGGAGCTCGGCCTGCCTTACGACATGGTCTATCGCCACCCGTTCCCAGGCCCGGGCCTGGGTGTGCGCATCCTGGGTGAGGTGAAGAAAGAGTACGCCGACATTCTGCGTCGCGCGGACCACATCTTCATCGAAGAACTGCGCAAGGCTGATTGGTACCACAAAACCAGCCAGGCCTTCGTGGTGTTCCAGCCGGTGAAATCGGTCGGTGTGGTCGGTGACGGCCGTCGCTACGCCTGGGTCGTCGCGTTGCGCGCCGTCGAGACCGTAGACTTCATGACTGCTCGCTGGGCTCATCTGCCTTACGAACTGCTGGAGACCGTCAGCGGCCGGATCATCAACGAGATCGACGGTATCTCGCGGGTGACCTACGACGTGTCGAGCAAGCCGCCGGCGACGATTGAGTGGGAATGATCCCGCGTCCGGCACTGTCCGGCACAATCTAGCAAAAAATGCCCTGAAGCCCGCGTAATTGCGGGCTTTTGGCTTTTTGGGTCTGGCAAGTTCAGGCAATGTTTCCCAGCATCAGCATGATTTTTTGGCATGGTGCGGGATACCAGCTGGATCCGGCGTAATCAAGACGCTCAGTTAGAGAAAACCGCTGACCACCTGTCACCGAACAACGCGATAGCCAAGCCTGCGAGCATCACCACCGCCCCAGCCAACTTGATGGGAGACACTGGCCTTTCCAATGCCCCCATCAAGCCGAAATGATCGATGACCAGTGATGAAACGATTTGCCCGGCGATAGCGAGGCCGAGCAGGGCGGACAGGCCTATCTTCGGTGCAAGCACCACATAGCTAAGCAGCGCACTCGCCCCTAGCAAACCGCCCAGCAGGCTGCACAGGGGCTGGGCAGGAATCGCGGCCAGTGAGGCCGCTATTCCTCCGCGCATCGATGCGTAAATGCACAGGCACACTGCGCCGGCAGTGAACGAGAACAGTGCCGCCGCAACGGAGTCTCCACCTACACCTTTAGCGAGCTGGCCGTTGAGTGTGGTCTGCAGGGTAATGCCGAGCCCCGCAGCGATGGCCAACACATAGTAGGCTACGTTCATCTCGTGCCCTCTTAGTTGGCTGAGTCGAGCGGGAGGAACGTCTCGGCAAACATATCCGGCGCATAGCCTGCTGCAGCGAACAGATGCTCACGTGACTCATCGATCGCCGCACGCAGCCTCTCACTGTCCACGCCCAATACCTTGCCGTCGCGTTTGACGATTCGCCCGCCAATCATGACCGTATCGACATTGCTGCGCTCGGCGGCATGTACCACGGTGCCGAAGGCATTGCCTACAGGGTAGAGGTTGATGTCCTGTGCGTTGATCAGGATCAGGTCTGCCTGTTTGCCCGCAACCAGGCTACCGACTTTGTCCTGCAAGCCGGCACAGAAGGCGCCGTCGATAGTCGCGGATTTGAGCAGACTGTGGGCGGGCAGCGTCACCACCGGATGATGGTCCTCACCGCAGCAACGTTGCTGGTGCATGCCTATGACACGTTGCAGGTAGAACGCCACCCGCATTTCCATGAACATGTCGCCGCTGTAGGAGGTTTCGTTGTCAACACTCAGTCCCGGGCTGATGCCGTGACGCTGGGCCGACTGCATGGCGAACATTCCATCTTCAATGCCGTAATGGGCATCTGAGCGTGGGCATACGTTGACTCGCACCCCAGCTTCGCGAAGGATTTCCCAGCCGGCGTCCGGCAGCGCGGTGCAGTGGTTGAAGATGTTATCGGATCGCAGCAGACCTTTACGATGCAATTCTGGCAATTGCGCCGCCATGCCCCCACCAAAAAACTCGGTGATGATCGGCAGCCCCAGGCGTCTGGCTTCAGCCCACAGCTCAGGTTCCAGCTGCGCCATCACCGCCAGCGAAAGCAACGGGTTATCACCGTGCTTGATGTATTTTTCCTGCAAACGCTCCAGGTTGCCCGGCCAGTGGGCTTTATCCCACTCACCCGCCACCGGCGCCCCGGAGGCATGTACGGCGCGTATACCTGCATCAAGCAGCGCCTCGACGGCGGCGTCGGAGTGTGCACCGGTGCGGCTGTTATGCGAGTTGTCCACCAAGGTCGTGATGCCGGCATCGATGCACCCTAACGCACTCAGCAAGTTGCCGATGTACATGTCCGCCGGGCGATAGTATTTGGCGAACGAGAAGTGAGTGGCGTTGCAGTAGTCTTCCAATGTGGCTGCGTTGGGATTGATCCGGCGCAGTTGCCCTTCCCACGAGTGGCGGTGCGTGTCGACCATGCCGGGCATGGCGATCATGCCGGATGCATCGATCACCATAGCGTCGCCAACTTCGAGATGTTCACCAATGGCCTTGATGGTGCTGCCTTCGATGAGAATGTCGCCGCGTACCAGATTGCCGATGTCGCCATCCATACTCAGTACAGTGGCGCCTTGGATGAGTGTGCGGGTAACCGGTGCGGTCTGCGCCTGTACGATGCCGCGATTGTATTCAGCCATTGAGGTACACCTCTTCAAATGTGATTGCAAGAAATGTACGCAAGGCAACACTGCGGGAAAAAGATGGATAAACTGTTTTTATTATTCAATTTGGACGAATAATAAGGCCGTCCTTGATCACTGTTTGAGGTTATTAACCGTCGTGGATCGAATTCAGGCGATGCAGATTTTCGTACGCGTAGCGCAAGCGGGAAGCTTTACCCAAGCGGCGCAGACGCTCTCCTTATCCGCTTCGACTGTGACCAGCAGTGTCAAGAACCTGGAAAAGTACTTGCAGGTGCGTCTGCTCAACCGAACAACGCGGCGGGTCAGCCTTACACCTGAAGGCGCACAATATCTGGCGCAATGCCGGGAGATTCTTGAACTGATCGAACACACGGAGAGCAGCCTGGCGGATTCCGTAAAACGACCGCAGGGGCGTTTGCGCGTCGACATGCCTGGTGGCGTTGCGCACTCCATTGTCATGCCGAACCTGCGCGACTTTTATCGGCGCTATCCGGATATCTATCTGATGATCGGCGTGAACGATCGACAGGTTGATCTGCTTCAGGAGGGTATCGATTGCGTTATTCGTACAGGTGAGCTCCATGACTCAACCTTGGTTGCGCGCCCACTCGGCCGATTTCGTTGGGTAACCTGTGCGTCAGCCGCCTACCTCAAGGAAAACGGTGTTCCGCAAACACCCTATGACTTATCGCACCACCGAGCTATTCACTACTTTTCGGGTGGCGCGAAACACGCAGGTGAAATGCGCTTCGCACGCGATACGGAAAAGCTCTCGGTTTTGGTAAGCGGTACGGCCGCCGTCAACGAGACCGGGCTCTACATCAAAATGTGCCTTGATGGGTTCGGGTTGATTCAGCTCGCCGAGAACGTGGTGAGCGAGCATCTGCAGCAAGGGCGGTTGATTGAAGTGCTCGCCGATTGGCAGCCGGCTCCGGTGCAGGTGAGCCTGCTATACCCACACCAGCGATTTCTTTCGCCCGCTGTGAGTTCGTTCGCTGATTGGATAGGCGGGCTGATCGGAAACAAATGAGTGATTGCCCCTTCACAGTACCCTGAGTCCTGCAGTCGTCTTGCCGAGTTGCTGCTTTGCCCGCTATGGGAGGCTCGAGCTACGATCTCGAGAACGTATTCTGAATCTGCCGGGCTCAGGCAGATGACATGCAGTGGTCGGTGCCGGCAGTTAGCTTCATTGGCAGCGGTAGTTTGTCCGAGCCCTATTCAGAATGGAAAGGGCCGCTTAGCGACCCTGTTCACGTATACCTGGCAGCGCCTGAGCACTGCGCGGTAGGCTAGCGCCCTCAACGCCTGACGGTCAGGCCCTAGGCCCTAACGACCACCTCGACTCAACCCGCCCAGCCGCGCCGAAATCGACTGCATCCCCTTGCCCAATTCCCTGAGCGCACTTGCATCCCGGGCACCTTCCTCGCTGGCTGCATGGATCCGTACCGCCAGCTCGTTGATTTCCTGCGTTACGTGGCTCTGCTCCTGGGCGGCGACGGCGATCTGCTGGGCGCGCTGGACGATGTCGTCGAAACTGCCCACTGTGGTGCCCAGGGTAGTGGCCACGCCCACGGCTTGCTGCACCGACTCGCGGGTGCGCTGCGCGCCGTTCTGCATGGTGGTGACGGCAGCGTTCGATGCCTCGCGTAACTGAGTGATCATTTCCTGGATTTCGTTGGCAGACGTCTGCGTGCGGCCGGCAAGGGTGCGCACCTCATCGGCTACCACTGCAAAGCCGCGACCTTGTTCGCCAGCGCGTGCGGCCTCGATGGCAGCGTTGAGCGCCAAGAGGTTGGTCTGCTGGGAGATCGACTTGATCACCTCCAGCACGCCGCCTACGCGCTCGATGTCTTCGCCCAGCTGGGTGATCGCGGTGGCCGCGCCCGAGATGTCGGTCGCCAGGCTTTCGATGGATTCACCGTTGCGGTTGACCTGGTCCTGACTCTTCTGCGCTTCGACCAATGAGCTGCGGGCCGTGTCCGAGCAGTCCGTGGTGTTGCGCGCGACTTCATTGGCGCTGGCCGACATTTCGGTGATGGCGGTAGCGAGCAGGGTGTTGTCCACCCGTTGCGCCTCCGCCCGATCGGCCAGGCCGGTGGACAGTTGCGCCAGCTCGTTGGCTCGCTCTTCCAGTGACACCGACTCCTCGGCAATGTGACGGAGCATGGCCTGCAGAGAGCCTGCGTACTGGTTGACGGCCGTGCGCAGCGCGCCCAGCTCGTCATTGCGCATAACCTCCAGTTGAGCACCCGCCTGGCCGCCTTGACCCAGGCTCTCGATTTGCGCCGTGGTTTCGTCGATCTGGGTGAGCAGCCGTTTGCCAGCCAACCATGCCAGCCCCAGCAAAACGGCCAGCAATGGCAGCAGAAACAGCAGGATCTGGCCAGTGAGCTTGTTCGCCAGGCCGACCACACGGGCCTCGGGGGTGACCAGGCCAATGCGCCAGCCCGTACCTTCCATGGTGGCCAAGGTGACGTAGGCCGGCCCATCGAGGCGCGCATCGTTATCCAGGTAGAGGGTGGTGGTACCAGCCGGCTTGCTCGCCAGGCTATCGGCCACTGGCTTGAACCACGGTTGTTCCTGGCTCAGGCCAGTAATGGTCGGCAAGCCCTTGGCGCTCTTTGCATCGGGGAAGAACAGCAAATTACCGGACGCGTCCACCGCAAAGGCGTAGCCACCGGTGACATTGCCGTTGGCCTTGAGGAAGGCGGCAAGACCGTCGAGCTTCAGGTCAATGGTGGCGACCCCGGCAAACGCGCCCTGGGCGTGGTAGGGCACGCTGCAGGTCGTCATGGCTACGCCGCTGACCGGGTCCTGGTACCCGTCCGACCAGACACAGCGACCCAAGGGCGCGGCTTTGGCGCCGGTGTACCACGACTCAGCCTGATACGGCGCCGTTTGCGCAGCGTTGTACTCGTCCGAGTAATCCAACCCGTTGCTGGCGTTGCGTGCCCAGAAGAAACTGCGGCGTTCGGTACCGGCAACGAAGCCGTTGGGCTCTGGCCACAGCCCGCCGCCTGCGATGGCGGTATCGCCTTGGCTGTCGATCACATTGGGCAGGTTGGCCTTGATCAGGTTTTCGTCGCGGGGCAGGGTCTCGGCCAGATGCGCCATGGCTGTCGCGGTGCCCTCGATGCGGTTCACCTGCATGGCCAGCTGGCGGGTGATGGCGCTGGCCGACTGTTCGGCCGCCTCGGTGCCGGCTGCCACCAACTCAGGTTTGCCGCCCAGGGTCATGACCGAATAGATCGCCAAGGCGGTGAGTGCCAGCAACGTCAGGATTCCCAGCGTCATGCGCCCGGAGATGCGATTGGGAAGTAGCGACATGCTGAAGCTCCACAAAATTTAGGTTGGCTTTCAATGATTACGGCAGCCCAGCCCGATAGATGAGGTGCTACATCATGTTTCGCATGAGCGGACGACCGATGGCGACAAAAAGGCGATGAATCGAGGGGGAATCAGCCAAATCCGCGCACACCTTCTGATGTGCATGAAGCATCGTCATCCTCTCAAACGATAAACGCTGTCCCGGCCGTCTTCCGTCCATGGCGAATTGAGCACCCTTCCTGCCATCGGCAAACCCTGCGCCCACCCCGCAGCCAATACCTGCACGTCCCGCGCTGGGTCGCACGCACTGACCCTCGCATCACGCAACCGACACGTCTCGGCGTCTGTCGCGAACAAGGCACGCGCAAAGCCCCGGCCCTGTTCCGAAAGCCGTGCGGTCTTAGGGGCGCGCATCGTGGTAAATACCTCAAAAGCCTCGGTGGGTTCGTTGCCGGCAACGGCCAGGCAGCGAGCCAGGTGCCAGGCGTCTTCCAGGGCCTGGCAGGCGCCTTGCCCGGAGGTAGGCAATGGCGCATGCGCGGCGTCGCCGATCAACAGCACGTTCGCGCGGCTCCACGTGTGCAGCGGTTCCAGGTCGTGGACCGCGATGCGCCGGATGGCCTGTTCGGGGGTTGCCCGAATGATGCGTGAAACGGGCTCGGGCCATTGGGCGAACCTGTGCTCGACCTGCGCCCGATCATCGGCTTGGCCAGCCCCTTCGTTCAACGGGCATGCTTGCGCTGCGGCCCAATACACCAGGTCCGGTCGAACTGCCACCGCACCAAAGCGCTGCCCCGTTCCCCAGTAATCCTGGATCGACACATCGCCCACCAGCGCCCCCGACCCTTGTGCCACGCCGATCCAGTTCACGAACCCTTGATAGCGCGGGGTGTTGTCACCCGCGACGAACTGGCGCGTCACCGAGGCCATGCGCCCGTCTGCACCGATCAGCACCTCCGGGCAGATGCGTGTACCCGTCTCGAAGCGGGCCACCGCCTTGCCCTGGGCATCCAGGTCGATGGCCATTGCCTGGTGCCCGAATTCGACTGCAATCCCCATCCGTCGTGCATGGGAGAGCAACACGTCCTGCAAATCCCGGCGCAGCACCGTAACGGTGGGGTAGCCCATGGTTCGGTCCAGCAGTTCGATGTCCAGGCCTCCCAACGCATTGCCGGCTGCATCGTACCGGCGCATGGCAAGGGGCCTGCCGCCAACGGCCTGGATGTCCTGCAACACGCCGAGCTGCTCCAGCACAAAGCTGGCATTGGGCCAAAGCGTCACACCGGCGCCTCCGGCTGCTGGCACCCTACGACGCTCAAAGACCCGCGGGCTGAAGCCCTGCTTGCGCAACGCCAACGCTGCGCTCAGCCCTGCAATGCCTGCACCCACTATCGCAATGTCCACGTTCCAGCCCTCCTTGTTCATCCGCTGCCCCGCGCCAGGTCACTGGACGCCTGGGGCAAAGGATCATCGTAGATTTCCCCTTCCCAGATCACTAGCGTGCAAAAATGGGACGTTTTCATACCTCAGGTGGGATAGTCAGTGCGCAATGAGCTCGATCTGAATGCAGTCCGTGTCTATGCAGCAGTGGTGGATGAGCAGAGCTTTGTCGGGGCCTCGCGTGTGTTGGCCATGCCGTCTTCGAATGTCAGTCGCCATGTCGCTTCACTGGAGCGACAGCTCGGTACGCGCCTGCTTGAGCGCAGCACCCGGCATCTGCGCATGACCGAAGCGGGGCGGCTGTTGTACGCGCGAGCCAAGCCCTTGCTCGACGCCTTGCGCTGCACCCAGGAAGAACTCGGTGCTGTACAGCGCGAGCTGCGGGGGCCACTGAAGCTGTGCATGCCGGGTGAGGCCCCCAGGCTATTGGCGCCCATCCTGGCCGAATTCTGCAGCCTGCACCCTGGCATCGAGCTTGAGTGCGATACCCGCGTGACTGGGCTGGAAGTGCTGCGTGAGGACGTGGACCTGTGCATCCTCTTTCACCGTGGCCGCCAGGAAGACAGCGAGTTCATCACCTGCCAGCTCGCCTGCTTGCCGAGCATCGTGGTCGCTGCCCCGTCTCTGCTCGCGCGCACGGGTATTCCGCAGCACGTGCGAGCGTTGAAGTCGCTGCCTTGCATCACCACGCTCAGCGCGCTCGGAGGTCAGCCCTGGCAGTTTCAGGGCGCCAGGGGCGAAACGGTCAAGGTGCCGGTGCGCAGCCGTTACCGCGTCAACAGCGGTGAGTTGGCCGTGGCAGGCGCGCGGCAGGGGATAGGCTTTGCGATTGTGGCGGCTCACCCCTGCCAGGAGGATCTGACGGCTGGCCGGTTGCAGGAGGTGGTGCTGGACCTGTGCCCGGCACCCTTGCAGTTGCTGGCGGCATACAGCCACCGCCATTCAGTGACGGCGCGGGTGCGAGCCCTGCTGGCGTTCATTCAGGAGCGGTTGGAGGCGTTGCACAGCTCGCCAAGCGGTTCTGTCAGCGCAGGTTGATCGGCGAGAAGCGCGGTTACACCGGCAGGCTGTCACGGCCCAAAGCGCGGCCAGTCAGATCGCCTGCACCCTGGCCAATTGCTCGGCATCAAGCCACGCCCCGATCGCGTTGGGGCGCATGGGCTTGGAGAACAGGTAGCCTTGTGCCCAGGTGCAGCCCAGGGTTTTCAAAGTGCTGAGTTCTGCTGCGGTTTCCACGCCCTCGACGATGCATTCCAGTTGCATGTCCTGGCACAGCGCAATCAGCGACTTGACGATCTTCAAGCTGGCCGGGTTGAGCTGGATGCCGGTGACGAAGGAACGGTCCACCTTCAGCTTGGTCAGCGACAGCGCATGGATCTGGCTGAGGCTGGAGTAGCCGGTGCCAAAGTCGTCCAGGGAAATGCCGCAGCCCAGCTCACGCAGGCAGCTGATGGCGCGCTGGGCCTGCGGCAGGTCCTGGATGGCCGCGGTTTCGGTGATTTCCAGGTCCAGGCACGTGGGGTCGAACCGGCTGCTCTTGATCAGCTCGACGATCTGCTGGGCGGCCTCTTCCGAGCCACAGTCATGGGTGGAGAGGTTGAAGGACAGGCGCATGCCTGCTGGCCAACTGGCAGCCGTGTCCAGTGCCTTGGTCAGCAGAGGCAGGGTGAGACGATTGACCATGCCGATGCGCTCGGCGATCGGGATGAAGTCACTGGGTGGCACATTACCCAATTCTGGGCTTTCCCAGCGCGCCAGTGCCTCGAACGCAACGGTTCGCTCGCTGCGGACATCCACGATGGGTTGGAACACCATGTGAAACTCGCGATCCAGGTCCGCCCTGCGCAGGGCCTGCTCGGTCAGCCCTTGTCGATTGAGTTGCTGGCGATGGGCAGCGCTGAACAGGCACGCCGTGCCAGGGCGATGACGCTTGCTCTGGTATAGCGCGTAGTCGGCATATTCGTACGCTTGCGTGGCTGACGAAGCCTGATCTGGAAAGGTAGCGATGCCCAGCGACGCGCTGATCTGAATGGGGATGTCCACCAGCACGAACGGCTCGCGCATGCGCGTGCAGAGCTTCTCGCCAAAGGCGCGTAGCTGCTCATCATCCAGGGCCTGGGTGATGATCAGACCGAACTCGTCGCCCCCCAGCCGGCTCAGGTGCACACCGTGGTCGAGCATCCCGGTGAGGCGCTGACCGACCTGATACAGCAACCTGTCGCCCACACTGTGGCCATACAGGTCGTTGACTGGCTTGAAGCCATCTAGGTCTATCAGCCCGACGGCCAGGCGAGTGTCCTGCTCGCCGGCATGGGTCAACAGTGTGTCGAGGCAGGAGAAGAACTGCCGGCGATTGGCAAGCCCGGTCAGGCTGTCCAGGTTGGCCAGTTGCAGGTTTTCCTCGCTGAGCCTGGCCGTCTGCGCCTGCATGTTCACCAGCCGGGTGAAATCGGTGTATTGCGCCTTGAGGATGACCAGCATGGCGATCGATACCAGCAGCACATCGAGCGCGGTGGCAATGAACGTGATGATGGAAGTGGAGGCGAAAAACACCACGAACGCCGTGTTGACCACGGCGGTGGTGGCCAAGGCCGCTGGCAACAGGTGCATCATGCAGAAAATGCAGCCGATCACGGTGATGGCCATGTAGAAAGCGACATGCGCCTGGGTGTAGCTGTCGCCATAGGGGAACAGCGCCAGCGACCAGGCCGTGAAGGCAACGGCAACGAAGGGTGCGAGCGTGTTGGTGCGCCTGAGTGCCGTGACCATCTGGGCCGGGCTGCGCACGCGCCTGCGGGTACGTATCCACTCCACGCCTCGGACCAGGCCGAACAACGTCATGATCATCGGGCAGTACACCACCAGCCAGCGCGGCGCCACCGTGAAGTGGGTGCCCGCCAGCATCAGCGTGTTGATCAGCAGGATGAAGTACATCATGGGCAGCTGGCGCGACAGCGCGATGTATTGCGCCTTGACCAGGTCGGGGTTGTCCTTGGGTACGGACATCAAAGCTCGCACGCCGAGTAGTGTTTTTTTCATCAGGCGACGCTCTGAAAATACAACCAGATAAATAACCGAACGGATTGCCCTTTTCAGCTTGAACCGAGCAGGGCGGGACGCTGCTCTCACGGACCGTATCGGCCGATCCTCTGGCTGCTGCAATCGTTCAGACTGGTGGCACTTTGATTTCGTTCCCGCCTGCCAACGCCACCGTGAGTAGTGACGGTTATTCCGCGCCGGGGGTGTGCCCGAAATAAGCCTTGTAGGCATGGCAGAAGTTCGCCGGGTTGGCATAGCCGACGTGATAGGCGATCTGCGAGATCTGCCATTTGCGCTCCAGTACCAGGATGCGCGCAAGCTCAAGGCGCTGTTGGCGAATGTACTGCAGGATCGAACAGCCAAACTGCTGGCTGAAGGCTCGGCGCAGGGTGGTCTCGCTCACCTTCAGCTGCCTGGCCAGGGCGGCGACGGACGGCGGGGCAGTGGGGCTGGTGTCCAGCAGCCGACGCGTTTCCAGGGCCAGGTCACGGCGGCCACGGTCTTGCTGCGGCTCAGGTGTCAGGGCCTGGCCTGACAGATGGCTGGCCAGCTCCAGTACGATCGCCAGGCTCAGGCTTTCATAGTGCAGGCGGCGCAAGCTACCGGTGTAGGGTGAGCGATAGAGCTGCTGGAACAAGCGGCTCAGCGAGGGACACTGGGGCAACTGGTCGAACTGCATGCCATCGGCCAGCAACGCCAGCAACGGATGAAACTGCGGATCGTCCTGGGCCAGCTCGCGCAATGCGTCACCGGCAATGCGCACGCCGGCCATGCGCGCATGGCTGTCGACCGGCAACTGGTCCTGGGCCTCAAGGCTCTCGCTCAGGCCAAGCACGTGCAGCCGACCGGTATCGTACTGGTTCAGCCTGCCATCGACCTTGTGCTGCCAGGCGCCGTCGAACATCTGCACGATGCACAGGCTCTCAGGCAGCACCTTGTCGATGCGCAGGGGCTCTGGAAAGTGCAGGTGGCAATCGAAGTACTGCAGGCCCTGGCGCACGGTCTGTGCCCGATAATGCCCCGTGGCACTGCCCATGACATGGGCGGCACGCGCATCCAGCACGCCTGCCTGGGCCAGGGAGCCAGGGCTGTCGAAACAGAAGGCGGTATCCAGGTAGGGGGTTAGCGATTGCATGCAGACTCGGTTTCTCGGTGGGGCAGCGTCGGCCGGAAATGGTAACGCGCGCACATTTTCGACAACAGTCGTTGTGACCAGCCCGCTGTTTGTTGTGATGAACGGGCAACTGGGTTGGCAGCCTGCCTATTGAGTCCTTCAATACGCGTTTTGTTGCAGATCAGGAAACAAAATCATGCTCGCTTATCGGAAATGGGCCGCCTTGCTGGTTGCCGCGTTCACCCTGTGTATCGGTCAGGCCCAGGCCGAAGACCGCCCGGACGTAGCCAAGAACGTCGTCGCTTACCTGGGCACCGAAGGGGTCAAGGTATGGACGCTGCGCATTGGCGAGCGCGCTGCCAACGAGGCGCTGGTGCAGGTGGAAGGGGTCGATCACGACTGGGATATGCGCATCCAGAAAATGCACGTCGAGAAAACCGCCAAGGATACCCGCTACTGGACCGACGTCGACGGCAAGAAATTCGTCGTGCTGATCGTCCAGGGCATGTGGGGGGGCGAGCTGTACCTGCCAGGCGAGGCGCAGCCGCGTCAGGTCGGCTATTCGGAAGGTCTGTCGCACCAAGGCAATGCCGAGGCGTTCCTGACCGATTACCTGGCTGCCAAGAAATAATCGAGGGGCATCGAGCATGACCGAACATACCGATCCATTGGCCGACCTGTCCGGTTCGCTGGGCAATGACTACGACCAGTCGCGCACGGCCCAGCGCGAGCGCGTGATCGCCGAGCTTCGGCAAGTGATCGAGCGCGTGCCGGAGCAGAGCGAGTTCACCAACTCTCGTCGTTTTCGCGTGTGGGGGCCGGTACTGCTGGTCGGTGCCCTGATCCTGTTCGCAATCGGCATCAGCATGCAGCGCACCGGGCCGATCGTGGCCACCGCCTTCATCGTGCTCATTGCCGCTGCCGTGACCTGGCAGCATCGCAACGCCGGTACCCAGGTGTTCATGCGCCTGACGCGCCGGCAGTTGTTCGTCGACACGTTGGACGCGCCGGTGGACCTGGCGCAGGTGCAGGACATCTCGGTCAAGGATGAAGGGCTGTTGATGGTGCAGACGCTGGAAATGAGCAGCGATGCTGTATTGCCGACCCATCGGGTGGCGAGGCTGCAGTTCTTCGGTAACCAGGCCATGGTGCTGAAAAAGCCGCGCGCCCAGGTTCGCATCATGTCGGCGGGGCTTGCGCAGAATGGGCGCAAGCTGTCCTACGAAGAAGTGCTGGCCGTACTGACCGCCTACTGCGACGCCGCCCATGCCCAGCGTCAACTTGAGCTGCTGCAGGTCAATGGATAACACCGGCGCCGATGCCGACCTGGCCTACCTGCAGGCCCATGCCGTCGGCCCCGATGAGTCGTTCGAGCTGCATGAACACTCGCTGGGCAAGGCACTTGCGTGTGCAGCCATCGGGCTGGTGGCGATTGGGCTCGGTGGCTGGCTCGCGAGCCTGCCCATGCTCTTCGGTGCGCAGACCGCCAGCACAGTGAAGGTGCTGCTGTGGGCATTCGGCGCAGGGTTGGTCGGCATCGGGCTGGTGGCCCTGGTCAGTGCCTGGGCGCTGTACCAGCGCCATGGGCGGTGCGCACTGGCGGTGACCCGTGACACGGTCGCTTTCGCCAACGCCTTGGCCCCAGTGCCATGGGAAGCGTTCGAAGGCTTCGATGTCGAACAGCGGCGGCTCAGTACGCACCTGGTATTCAGCCTCGCCGCGTTCGGCGCCGCGCCTGTCCTCAAGGCCCCAGGTTTCAAGGCGCTCGCAGCACCTGATGCTCAGCTGATCGCCGGTGGCCTGCGGCTCAAGGTGTGGGCCTGCAACTTTACCCGGGCGGGGCGCAGGCTCGCGCTGGCAGAACTGGTGGACGTACTCTACCCCTACCTGCAGGCAGCACAGGCCAGGCGCACCTTGGCACAGTTGTTCCCGGCCGTGGCTCGCCAAGGCGATGCCTTGCGGCGGGCTGCGCCATGAGCAACGGGGCCATACGGCTGTTCAGGCGCGTAGGCTGGGGCTTGGCCCTGCTGTTGTTGCCGCTGCTGGTGCTGGGGTGGAGCCAGGTGCAACTCTGGCGCGTCGAGGTGGCCCAGGCGCAGGCACAGGCGATACGCCAGTGGCTGGACGCGCCAAGCGACACGCTTTTGCAGGCCCTGCCCAAGGCCGAACGTAACCCCTACATCCCCCAAGCAGACCGACGTGAGCGGCTTCAACGTGAGCTTGACCGTTATGAGGCGGGCCTTGGCGGGCAGTCTCTGCGCAAGGTCCTGGCCGTCACGAGCGGGCTGCTGGCGGTTCTGGCCTTGCTGACTGCGGTCGGGGCATGGCTCAGGCTCAGGCTGGACGCCTGGCGGGCGCTGCGCTCAATCGAGTTCTTGCAGCGGCACATGACCCAGCGTTGGCGTGCCTTGGGCAAGTGGCTGGTACTGCATCTGGGCTTGCTGGCTGCTGCGTTGAGCCTGGCCTTGCTGTACGAGCTGAGCGTTGCGACCAGCCGGGTGGCTGAGGGTGGGTTGACGGTGCTGTTCATCGTGCTGCCGCTGGCCTCGTGCGTGCTGGTCTGCCTGCAACTGGCCAGGCGGTTGCATCAACGCTGGCCGCTGGTGCTCGATCAGAGCACATCCTTTCTGGGCAGGGCGCTTGATCGGGACAGTGCACCCGGCGTATGGCGCTGGGTCGAAGGCCTGGCGGCGCAGCTTCAGGCACCGGTCCCCGATAACATCGTGGTCGGGCTCGACCAGGGCTTTTTCGTCACCAGCGTGCCGATTCTGCTCCAGCCTGCCGGCTTGCCGCTGACCGGGCGCACGCTGTACTTGCCGCTGCCTTACCTGGGCATGCTCAGCCAGGCGGAAGCTGGCGCGGTCATTGGACACGAACTGGGTCATTTCCGGCATCAGGACACCGAACGCGCGAGCCAGACCAACGCACAGTTCAGCATGATGCTTGCCCATTTCTCGGCGCTGGTCGGCCACGACGAGCCCACGCCCTGGACGCAGCGCCCAACGCTGTGGATGGCCTGGCAGTTCCTGCACCATTTCCAGCGTGCGGTGCTGCATTGGGGGCGGTCGCAGGAGCTGCTGGCGGACCAGGCAGGCGCTGCAGTCGGCGGGCAACGGCTGTTCGCACAGACCCTGCTGCGCATCATTGCGCTGCAGCCTGCGGTCGATACGGTGCTGGCGACGTGTGGTGGGCAAGGCGTCGACCGAGCCTTGCCTGGCTACCTCGAGCACCACCCGTTGCAGGTCGGTGACGAGGTGCTAAGTGCTGTCATGGCGCACCCGTTCGACACTCACCCAGCAGCCGCTTCCCGCCTGCACGCATTGAATGTGGTGCCCGACCCGCCGCTGCTGTGCGCCGCTACCCGGGCGCCGGGCGTTGAGGAACGTCACTGGTTCGGCCAACTGTGCAAAGCGCCGCACGCACAAGCCGATTGAGCGCGACAGGGCACATTGGGGCGATCATTCACTTAATCTTTCCCATTTGCAGGTGTATCGTATTCGCCCTTCCTCATCAGCGCCCGCTGGTGAACTGTTTGTGCCGAACACGAGGTACCCGCTGCGATGTCCTTCACCCGTCGACAAATGCTCAAGGGCCTGACCGGCCTGGTTGTGGTTGGCCTGGGCGCGGGGGGCGCCGCGCGGTACTGGCTGGGCAAGGTCGAAGATGACAATGCCGGCCATGACTACGAGCTGATCGCAGCGCCGCTGGACGTCGAACTGGTCCCTGGACATACAACCGAAGCCTGGGCGTTCGGGCCCAGTGCCCCTGGGACCGAGCTGCGCGTGCGGCAGGGCACCTGGTTGCGCGTGCGCTTCATCAACCACCTGCCGATCGAGACCACCATCCACTGGCATGGCATCCGCCTGCCGCTGGAAATGGATGGCGTGCCGTATGTGTCGCAGTTGCCGGTCAAGCCAGGGGAGTATTTCGACTACAAGTTCCGGGTGCCCGATGCCGGCAGCTACTGGTACCACCCCCACGTCAGCAGCTCCGAGGAGCTGGGCCGTGGCCTGGTAGGCCCGCTGATCGTCGAGGAGCGCGAACCCACCGGTTTCAAGCATGAGCGCACGCTCAACCTCAAGACCTGGCATGTGGACGAGCAGGGGGGCTGGATGCCGTTCAGCATCCCGCGCGAGGCGGCGCGCAATGGCACCGCAGGGCGGCTGATCACCATCAACGGCCAGGCCGATGCCGTGACCGAGCTACCGGCAGGGCAGGTGGTGCGCGTGCGCTTGCTGAACCTGGACAACACCTGGACGTACCGCATCAACCTCAAGGGCAACTGCGAAGCGCGGATCTACGCGCTCGATGGCAACCCCGTCACCCCCCGGCCATTGGAAGATGACTACTGGCTGGGGCCTGGCATGCGCATTTGCCTGGCGATCCGCATTCTCAACGCCGGTGAAGAGATTTCCCTGCGCGACGGCTTCGTGCGCCTGGGCACCCTGCGCGCGGTGGCCAACCCGGATGCGCCCAGCGACTGGCCAGCGGCGCTGCCGCCCAACCCTATCGCCGAGCCGGACCTGGAAAACGCCGAAAAGCTCAACTTCAACTTCGAGTGGGCAGGCAAGGTGTCGGTCGGCACCGACCAGGGCAAGCCGCCGAGCCTTTGGCAGATCAACGGCCAGGCCTGGGACATCACCGACAAGACCTGCGCAGATCGCCCGATCGCAACGCTGACCAGGGGCAAGAGCTACATTTTCGAATTGAAGAACATGACCCAGTACCAGCACCCCATCCACTTGCACGGCATGAGCTTCAAAGTGATTGGTTCCAACCGGCATGACATCAAGGAGCCGTGGTTCACCGACACCTACCTGCTGGGCAAGAACGAGCGCGCCCAGGTTGCGCTGGTCGCCGATAACCCGGGCACCTGGATGTTCCACTGCCACGTCATCGACCACATGGAAACCGGCCTGATGGCCGCGATCGCGGTGGTCTGATGCGACCGCAGATCATCGACCGCAGCCACGACCAGACCTACATGCGCATGGCGTTGGCATTGGCCACCGAGGGCGCACAGCTGGGGGAAGTACCGGTGGGCGCCGTGCTGGTGCAGGACGGCCAGGTCATCGGCCAGGGCTTCAACCGCCCGATCACCGACAGCGACCCCAGTGCCCATGCCGAGATGGTGGCGATCCGCGCCGCAGCTCGCGCGGTCGGCAACTACCGCCTGCCTGGCAGCACGTTGTACGTGACCCTTGAACCCTGCAGCATGTGCGCCGGTTTGATCGTGCATGCGCGGGTGATGCGCGTGGTTTTCGGCGCACTGGAACCCAAGGCGGGGATCGTGCAAAGCCAAGGCCAGTTCTTCGGGCAGGGCTTTCTGAACCACCGTGTGCTGGTGGAGGGTGGCGTGATGGCCGAGGCGTGCGGGCAAGTGCTCAGTGACTTCTTCAGGGCTCGCCGGGCCAAGCCGTGACGTGACCGGCTACAGCGGCGGTGACTGCTCGGCCGGTTTAGCCTTGTTCACACCCGGGACATGCAGGTTGCCCTCTGCCACCTGGCCTTCGAGCTGAGGCTGGGTAACCCAGGTGAGAATGTCGTAGTAGCGGCGGATGTTGGCGACAAAGTGCACCGGTTCGCCGCCCCGTGCATAGCCGTACTTGGTCTGGCGGTACCATTGCTTCTGCGCCAGGCGTGGCAGCATCTTCTTCACATCCAGCCACTTGTTGGGGTTGAGCTTCTCGCGCTTGGCCAGGGTGCGCGCATCTTCCAGGTGGCCGCTGCCGACGTTGTAGGCGGCCAGCGCGAACCAGGTGCGGTCGGGCTCCTGGATGCTGTCGTCCAGCTCGGCCTTGATCTTCATGAAGTACTTGGCGCCACCCTTGATGCTTTGCTTGGGGTCCAGGCGGTTGGAGACGCCCATGGCCTGTGCGGTGCGCTGGGTCAGCATCATCAGGCCGCGTACGCCGGTCTTGGAGGTGACTTCCGGCTGCCACATGGACTCCTGGTAGCCGATGGCGGCCAACAGGCGCCAGTCCACCTGCTCGACCTTGGCATAGCTCTTGAAATGCTTCTCGTACTTGGGCAAACGTTGCTGCAGGTGCTGGGCGAAGGTGTAGGCGCCCACATAGCCCAGTACATCGACATGCCCGTAATAACGGTCTTTCAGGCGCTGCAGGGTGCCGTTCTTCTGGGACTTGTCGAGGAATTCGTTCACCTCGTTCAGCAGGCTGTTGTCCTCGCCTGCGGCGACGGCCCAGCGCTGGTCGCGGGACTCGCCCAGGTCGAAGGCCACGCGCACGTTGGGGAAGTACACCTGGTTCATGGCCAGTTCGTTGGAGTCGACCAGGGTAAGGTCGATCTGCCCTTCATCGACCATGCGCAGCAAGTCCACCACTTCCACGGCATCGGATTCTTCGTATTGCAGGCCCGGGTACTGTTTTTTCAGCTCGGCCAGTTGATCGGCGTGGCTGCTGCCCTTGAGCACCATGATCTTCTTGCCGACCAGGCCTTGGGCGTTGGTCGGGCGCGAGCGGCCATTGCGGTAGATGACCTGAGGCGTCACCTCCAGGTAGGGGTGTGAGAACTTCGCCTGGGCCTGGCGCCGTTCGCTGCTGACAAGCCCGGCGGCTGCCAGCACCGGGCCGGACGGCTTGCCAAGGTCGTCAAACAGCTCGTCGAGGTTGTCGGCGGTCTCGATTTCCAGCTTCACGCCCAGGTCGTCGGCAAAATGCTTGACCAGTTCGTACTCGAAGCCGGTCTCACCGTTGCGATCCTGGAAATAAGTGGCCGGGCTGTTGCGGGTGATCACGCGCAGCACGCCGTCCTCCTTCACGCGCTCGAGGGTACTGGGTTTTTCAACGCAGCCACCAAGCAGCAGAAAGAGTCCGGTTGCGAAAAGCCATCTGGCGCAACGCTGGCGCAAAGCAGTGTGGGTGAACATAGGTTGCAGTATACGCAAAGGACTGGCCGTGCCATATCTCGACAACGGGTAGCTTGTCTGATAGCGCTCTTCAGGCGTTTGCTGTCTGATCGTGCCGTCCAGCGTTGTGTGCCAAGCCCGGTTGATGGGGCAAGCCCTGTGACAGAGCACTCGGACCTCATTGTGCAAAGCTTGGACGGAGGTTGCCTGTGGGGCTGTATCAGCGTCTGGGCAAGGTGCAAGAACCCCCGGAAATTTTGACCCGCAGGTCCGGTTCCGCCGCCCGGCAGCCCTGCGCTACAGCGGGTGCCGCAAGCCAACGAATTAGGCTAGAATGCACGGCCTCCAAGCACACCCCTTCTGAGGCTGTCCCGACGATGTTGATCCTGCGCGGCGCTCCTGCCCTTTCTGCCTTTCGCCACGGTAAGTTACTCGAGCAACTGAGCCAGAAAGTCCCCGCTGTTACTGGTTTGTATGCCGAATTTGCCCACTTCGCCGATACCGACGGCGAGTTGACCGCCGACCAGCAGCAGGTGCTGGGCCGTCTGCTCAAGTACGGCCCGAGCGTACCGGTGCAGGAGCCCGCCGGTCGCCTGTTCCTGGTCGTGCCGCGCCTGGGCACTATTTCGCCCTGGGCCAGCAAGGCCAGCGACATCGCCCACAACTGCGGCCTGCAGTCGATCCAGCGCCTGGAACGCGGTATTGCGTACTACGTTGCCGGTGACCTCAGCGACGCCGATGCCGAGCAGGTGTCGGCGCAGTTGCACGACCGCATGACCCAGCGCGTGCTGGGCCAACTGGAGCAGGCCGCCGACATGTTCAGCCACGCCCAGCCAAGGCCCATGACGTCGGTGGACATCCTTGCCGGCGGCCGCGACGCCCTGGCCCAGGCCAACATCGACCTGGGCCTGGCACTGGCCGAGGACGAAGTGGACTACCTGGTCACCGCGTTCCAGGGCCTCAAGCGCAACCCCAACGACATCGAACTGATGATGTTCGCCCAGGCCAACTCCGAGCACTGTCGCCACAAGATCTTCAACGCCAGTTGGGACATCGACGGCCAGGCGCAGGACAAGAGCCTGTTCGGCATGATCAAGAACACCTACCAGATGCACAGCGAAGGTGTGCTGTCGGCGTACAAGGACAACGCTTCGGTCATCGTCGGCAACGTTGCAGGTCGTTTCTACCCGAACCCTGAAACCCGCCAGTACGGTGCGGTGCAGGAGCCGGTACACATCCTGATGAAGGTGGAAACCCACAACCACCCGACCGCCATCGCACCTTTCTCCGGCGCCTCGACCGGTTCGGGCGGCGAAATCCGTGACGAAGGTGCCACCGGCCGCGGCGCCAAGCCCAAGGCCGGCCTGACCGGCTTCACCGTGTCCAACCTGCGCATCCCAGGCTTCGAGCAGCCCTGGGAACAGGCCTACGGCAAGCCTGAGCGCATCGTAGACGCCCTCGACATCATGATCGAAGGCCCGCTGGGCGGCGCCGCGTTCAACAACGAATTCGGTCGCCCGGCCCTGACCGGTTACTTCCGTACCTTCGAGCAGAGCATCAACACCCCGCACGGTGAAGAAGTGCGCGGCTACCACAAGCCGATCATGCTCGCCGGCGGCATGGGCAACATCCGTGAAGACCACGTGCAGAAGGGCGAGATCACTGTCGGCGCCAAGCTGATCGTGCTCGGCGGCCCGGCCATGCTGATCGGCCTGGGCGGCGGCGCTGCCTCGTCGGTAGCCACCGGTGCCAGCTCGGCTGACCTGGACTTCGCCTCGGTACAGCGCGAAAACCCGGAGATGGAGCGCCGTTGCCAGGAAGTCATCGACCGCTGCTGGCAGCTGGGCGACGCCAACCCGATCGCCTTCATCCACGACGTCGGCGCCGGCGGCATCTCCAACGCCTTCCCGGAACTGGTCAACGACGGTGGCCGCGGTGGTCGCTTCGAGCTGCGCAATGTGCCCAACGACGAGCCGGGCATGGCCCCGCACGAAATCTGGAGCAACGAATCGCAGGAGCGTTACGTGCTGGCCGTCAGCGCTGTCGACTTCGAGCGCTTCAAGGCCATCTGCGAGCGTGAGCGCTGCCCGTTCGCCGTGGTCGGCGAAGCCACCGAAGAACAGCACCTGACCGTCACCGACAGCCACTTCGACAACACTCCGGTCGACATGCCGCTCGACGTGTTGCTGGGCAAGCCGCCACGCATGCACCGCTCGGTCACCCGCGAAGCCGAGCTGGGCGATGATTTCGACCCGAGCGAGCTGGACCTGGACACCGCTGTACAGCGCGTGCTGAGCCACCCGGCCGTGGCCAGCAAGAGCTTCCTGATCACCATCGGCGACCGCACCATCACCGGCCTGGTCGCCCGCGACCAGATGGTCGGCCCTTGGCAGGTACCGGTGGCCGACTGCGCCGTCACCGCCACCAGCTTCGATGTCTACACCGGCGAAGCCATGGCCATGGGCGAGCGTACTCCGCTGGCACTGCTGGATGCCCCGGCATCCGGGCGCATGGCCATCGGCGAAACCATCACCAACCTGGCCGCTTCGCACATCGACAAGCTGTCCGACATCAAGCTGTCGGCCAACTGGATGTCCGCTGCCGGCCACCCAGGTGAAGACGCGCGCCTGTACGACACCGTCAAGGCTGTCGGCATGGAGCTGTGCCCTGAGCTGGGCATCACCATCCCGGTCGGCAAAGACTCGATGTCGATGAAGACCAAGTGGAGCGAAGAGGGCGTCGAGAAGAGCGTCACCTCGCCGATGTCGCTGATCATCACAGGCTTCGCCCCGGTCACTGACATCCGCAAGACTCTGACCCCGCAACTGCGCATGGACAAGGGCGAGACCGACCTCATCCTGATCGACCTGGGCCGTGGCAAGAACCGCATGGGCGCCTCGATCCTGGCCCAGACCTACGGCAAGATCGCAGCCCAGGCGCCGGACGTCGACGACGCCGAAGACCTCAAGGCGTTCTTCGCCGTGATCCAGGGTCTTAACGCCGACGGTCACTTGCTGGCCTACCACGACCGTTCCGACGGCGGCCTGGTCACCACCGTGCTGGAAATGGCCTTCGCTGGCCACTGCGGCCTGGACTTGCACCTCGATCCGCTGACCGACAGCAAGGCGGACATCCCGGCGATCCTCTTCAACGAAGAGCTGGGCGCGGTCATCCAGGTGCGCCAGGACGCTACCCCGGACGTACTGGTCCAGTTCAGCGCCGCAGGCCTGGGTGAGCAGTGCGTGGCGGTGATCGGCAAGCCGGTCAACAACGCCGAAATCTCCATCAGCCTGAACGGCGAAGTGCTGTTCGATGACGACCGCCGCATGCTGCAGCGCCAGTGGGCTGAAACCAGTTACCAGATCCAGCGCCTGCGCGACAACGCCGATTGCGCCGATCAGGAATTCGACCTGCTGCTCGAAGAAGACAACCCGGGGCTGTCGGTCAAGCTTGGCTTCGATGTCAACGATGACATCGCCGCGCCCTACATCAAGAAGGGCGTGCGTCCGCAAGTGGCCATCCTGCGCGAGCAGGGCGTCAACGGCCAGGTCGAAATGGCGGCTGCCTTCGACCGTGCCGGGTTCGCGGCCATCGACGTGCACATGAGCGACATTCTTGCCGGTCGCGTGGACTTCGAGGCCTTCAAGGGCCTGGTCGCCTGTGGCGGTTTCTCCTACGGCGACGTATTAGGTGCCGGCGAGGGCTGGGCCAAGTCAGCCCTGTTCAACAGCCGTGCGCGTGATGCCTTCCAGGCGTTCTTCGAGCGCAACGACAGCTTCGCCCTGGGCGTGTGCAACGGTTGCCAGATGATGTCCAATCTGCACGAGCTGATTCCGGGTACCGAGTACTGGCCGCACTTCGTGCGTAACCGCTCCGAGCAGTTCGAGGCGCGGGTGGCCATGGTCGAGGTGCAGAAGTCCAACTCGATCTTCCTGCAGGGCATGGCCGGTTCGCGCATGCCGATCGCCATCGCCCACGGCGAGGGCCATGCCGAGTTCGCCAGTGAAGAGGCCTTGCTGGAGGCTGATGTGTCCGGTTGCGTGGCGCTGCGTTACGTGGACAACCACGGCAAGGTCACCGAGCAGTATCCGGCCAACCCGAACGGTTCGCCACGGGGCATCACCGGCCTCACCAGCCGCGACGGCCGCGTGACCATCATGATGCCGCACCCGGAGCGTGTGTTCCGTGCCGTGCAGAACTCGTGGCGCCCGGATGAGTGGCAGGAAGATGCGGCGTTGATGCGCATGTTCCGTAATGCGCGGGTGTGGGTGAACTAAGGCGTGTACAAGCTCGCCTTCTTCGTTCCTGCCAGCCATGTGGAGGTGGTCAAGGCTGCTGTGTTCGCCGCGGGTGGTGGGCACATGGGTGATTATGACCACTGCGCCTGGCAGACCTTGGGCCAGGGCCAATTTCGTCCGTTGGACGGCAGCCAGCCGTATCTCGGGCAAACCGGTCAGGTCGAGGTGGTGGAAGAGTGGAAGGTGGAGCTGGTGGTGGCTGACGATCTAGTTGCCCAGGTCGTCGCAGCGCTCAGGCAAAGCCACCCGTACGAGACGCCAGCCTATGAGGTTTGGCGGCTCGCCGAGTTCTAGACCGTAGCAAGGGTACTCGCGGCGGTTCGACGCCTCGACACGCCCGCTCCCACAGGTATTTGAGCTGCGCCCCAAATGTTGGACACCCGTCCACTTTTGGGGTTTTTATGCGCAAATATTCAAAGCAGTTCAAGCTGTCAGCCATTCAGGCCTTTCTTGATCGCGGGTATGGCTTTCGCCATGTTGCTGCGCAGTTCCAAATGGATCCGACGCTCCTTCGTCGCTGGGTCGTGGCCTACCGTACGCACGGTCAGGCCAGTCTGGAGAAAACAGGCCGCCATTACAGCGCCGAGTTCAAACTCGCAGTTCTTCATCATAAATGGCGCGAAGACCTTTCGTTGCGTGCCACGTCAGCGCTTTACAACCTCGGCATTTGCACACTGGTTCGCAGTTGGGAGGAACAGTATTACAGTGGCGGACATCAACCCCGACCGCCCCGTAAGGAGCCAGTGATTACCGCGATGCCTAAAGCACCCCGCAAGTCTGAAGACGTTTCATCCATGCCTACTGAGCAACTCACTCGTGAGCAGTTGCTGACAAGGCTAGCCCAGCTCGAAGCGGAGAGCGCCTATCTAAAAAAGCTCGAGGAGCTAGACGAGGAGAAGGCGAGGAAGAAGATAGCCAGGAAAAACCCCGGCTAGTCCAGAACCTTTGATCGTTAGCTGAAACCAGCAGCGTTTACTGATAATCTTGCTAGTTGCGCCTAGCCTCGGAAAGAGCAAAACTTCAGCTTACCGTCTCGCGAGGCAAAACCCTGTGTCAGTAGCTCTGCGTGCCTATTGCCCTTACGGGCACCACCAAAACCGAGCTAGCTCGGCAGTCATGCTTGGCTACAATGGTGAGCGAGAAAACTGCTGTTCCGGCACCTACCTGCTAGGCAATGGTTATCGGGCTTACAGCCCAGCGCTGAGGCGATTTCTTTCACCTGATGGCTGGAGTCCTTTTGGTGCTGGCGGGCCAAATGCTTATGGCTACTGCTCAGGAGATCCAGTCATGGGGTTGGATCCAAGTGGTCATGCGGATCTAAGTGGTCTGCGTAAAGTACCGCAAAAGCTATTGCAGCAATCACGAGGGGCAGAGACACAACAGGCTCAGCGGCAGACTGCACAACAGCGTGTGGAGGCACTGCGTGCCAGACTACAACAGCGGCAACAAAGACAAGCCCATATACCGACACAACCTGTTACGCAAACACTTAGAAATCCTATGGCTCAGCAGGGTACACAGTATCTGGCTAACCGTCTTGCACCAGCGGGTAGTACAGATCAACAGCTGCCATTGGCCAACGGGGCTCAAACTCCGCCCCGCCATGAAGTTGAGGGACTACAGCCACTTGACCTCGCTCAGGCAGAGTCTCTGTATCAGCAACTTATTGACCTGAATCGGCACGAGCAAAACTTTAGTCGGAATCTTTCATATTTGGCAGAAGGCACCGAACTACGTATGAGTTATGAGCGAAACATGTCCAATATCAGAGCGCGCGCAGACCAAATCCGCGGTCAACTTGGTGTTTCCGCACTCAGCTGGTTCCACTTCTGAAGAAATGGTTGGTCGGTGATTGGGCGGTTTCCGGGGTGCCGGCGTAGCAGGTGCGGGTGCGCAGCCACGAGCCGATAGCCTGGTAAGGCATGAGATATCCGGGGCTGCTTTTCAGCTTGTCGCGACACAAGGCCGTTTGGATGTTGAATGATATTCAAAAGGTGTATACGCTTTACACAAATATATCGAGTGTATAACTTGTTGCAGTTGCAGTTGCAGTTGCAGTTGCAGTTGCAGTT